>VHBH01000005.1 GCA_016872055.1 Nitrososphaerota archaeon | reverse complement strand
CAGATCAAGCCGTCATTTTTGGCAAGCGCACTTGCCAAGATTACATACGGCCTTGCTGTGCAAAAACAACAGGTCCAAAACTCGTCGCTTAGAACATTTTATGCAGTGGATCCTGTTGCATCAAGCCTTGAAGTATCAAGATTTGCGTCATATTATTCCGACATGCACATCTCAGAAGACGAGGTCAAAAAGGCAATGGACTGGGAGAGAAGAAATAGCATGTCAAAGTTTGGCGAATTGTTCAGAACGCATCCACTTACATACAAAAGAATAGAGGCGCTCTACAAACTGGAAAAAGATCTAAACCCATCAAGCCTTTGAGATTCTTTTTTCGAGATCCTCTATCATTCGCCTGATTTCTTTTATCTCGCTTAGTATTTCATGTTGGGATGGGGTTGACTGGCTTTGTATCTGCTTGTAGGCCTCTTCTGTCTTTTTGACAATTATTGCCACAAAAAGATTGATGACTACAAACGTTCCAATCACAATAAAGCTGATAAAAAACACAACATTGAACATGCTTACGCTGGTGACTGGATTCATCAGCTCGACCCAGCCTTCAAGGGTGATTATCTTAAACAATGTGATTAGCGAATCCGGCAGGGTTCCCCAGTGTACGGGATCGATTTTCGAAAAGAGGTGGTATCCTGCCACACCGTAAATGAAGAACAAAATTCCAAGGAGGAACATTATGTTCATCATGCTTGGAAGAGACTTGGCTATTGTTGCAACCATTATCCGCATTTCCTTGGATCTGTTTGTGAGCCTAGTTATTCTCAGTAATCTCACCAGCCTTGCCACAGTCGAAAAGCTTCCTGTAAACGGAATCAGCGACAATACAATTATGGCAAAATCAAAGACATTCCAGCCGTCCCTAAAATACAGTTGAGGTCGTGGATACTGCGATGCAAGCTTTAGGCCGGCCTCGACAATAAAGACGCTTACTACAAACCAATGAATGAATTCAAAGACATTGCTAAAATCGGCAAGCTCGGAAAACGTCTCCAGACCAAGCACTATTGCCTGTATCACTATGATTGCGGTGATTGCCAGGCCGAACCTTTTGCTGTTTACAAGACTTGAGATCTTTGTGGAACTTTCCAACGAAACGGCTGAATTTTTTTCAAGATATTAAACTAGCTAAGACAATGTGTTACAAAGTATTACTCTATTGGAAAGATCAGCACAATGTTGCCTTTGGTTGACTTGACTTGGAGACTTTTTTTGACTATGTCATGGAATAATTCCGTGATTAGTGTCTCTACATAGATGGACCACTTTGCTCCAAGGTCGTGTTGAATTTTAAAAACATACGAGTCCTTTGTCTGCTCTATGTTGTGCTGCATCCAGGAGACATTGAGCCAGGTGCGCAAAATCTCTACAAAATCGTGAACAGTGTACTCGCCTTTCATAAAGGCCAAAATGTTTGAGAACGTGTCGCGTTCGACTTCCTTTGCTAGCTTGACTACCTCATTTTCGTTTAATCTGTGAATTGCGTCCTTGACAAATGGCTTTGTCATCGGCAACAACCCTACCTTTCGCTCGTATCTTTCCCAGAGAATATGATTGGAGAGAATCTTTATCACAAGCGCATTGAGGTTTATCTTTTCTAGCTTGGCCTCTTTTTTCATTTCATCTACTAAATATGACGGGAGTCGAAATGTGTTAGTCTGGGTTTTCTTTTCTTCTTTCACGGTTGATTTTGGCAAATCACGGTTAAAAGCATGACTGGCACTAGTCAGAGTTTGCAATCTATTAAAATGGAAAATAATGGAAAATTTTTGGAAAAACTAGAGACGTCTTTTGATTATATGATGACACAACTATTCAGAACTATGCAGTTTTGTGCGTATTTTGATGATCTTGTAATTTAACCTGGCATTACTAGGATTAAACTAGAACAGTCTGATTGCTTCTTGGACTTGCGGGTAATGAGCCGGAACTCGGAACTGTCTGCGTATGTTCATTGCCAGGCTTTCGCATTTTCTTCGCTCCCCGTGGTTTACCAGAACACGTCGAAGCTTTGGTCTGAGCTTGTGCACAAATGACATTAGCTGATTGAAATCACTGTGACCTGAAAATCCGTCAAGCTTTATCATCGAACAGTTTACGTTGACTACTTCAACTTTGCCGTCCTTACCAAGCAATGAAACTTGTTTAGACCCATCAAGGACCCTTCTACCTAGTGTGCCGTTGACCTGATACGAAACAAAAATTATCTTGTTTTTGTTTGATGGCGCAATGTTTCTGAAATACTCTAGGACTGGGCCGCCCTCTAGCATGCCAGATGTTGCCAAGATTATGCATGGTGTGTTGTCGCGCAATGGTTCCTCTCGCGCATCTGAATGCTCGATGTTTGTGAAATATTCTGAATTAAATGGATTATCGTCAGTTTCCAGAATTTTTTGTCGGAGCTCACGAGCCAAATATTCAGGATATGCCTCATGAATCGCAGTTGCCTCTGAGATCATTCCCTCTGTGAATACTGGGGCTTCGACCATTTGGCCTGCCTTCATGTAATGATCAATTACCATCAGTATTTCTTGGGCACGACCTACTGCAGGAATTGGAATTAGGACCTTTCCGCCGTCAACTAAAGTGTTGTTTACTGCGTTGATGAATGCGGACTCCACCTCTTGTCGTGTCGGCTGGATGTCTTCGCGTGCTCCATAGGTACTTTCTATGAGTAATGTTTCCACTCGTGGATAATTCCATGATGTGCTATCAAAGAGAATGCTCTTGCCGAATTTGATATCGCCAGTGTACACAAAATTATGATCACCATTACCAATGTGAAAATGACATGTGGCAGAGCCCAAGATGTGGCCTGCATTTGAAAATACTAGCTTGATGTCTGGAGCAATGTCGGTTACTGTTCCGTATGGTATGGTGATGGTTTGTTTCATGATTTGCTTTACGTCGCGCTCTGCATATAGTGGGGCTCGTCCCTGTGCAGATGCCACACGTATTGCATCTAGCTGGATTAAGTTCATCATTGGCAATGTTGGCTCTGTGCAATAGATTGGGCCCTTGTAGCCGTACTTGCACAGCACTGGCAAAAATCCAGTGTGGTCTAAGTGTGCATGGCCGATTACAATTGCGTCTAGCTCGTCTAGTGTTATGTTTGCCCAATCCAGTCTTGGGAATGCCTCGGCCGGAGTTCTGGCCCCTGGGTTTACGCCACAGTCAATGAGAATCTTGCTTTCTGGTGTAGTTAGAATCATGCTTGATCTTCCAACTTGACCAAATCCACCCAGAGTCATTAGGGAAACTTCGGATCTCTGGGCTAACCTTGGCCGGAAAATACTCTCACCAATTTGTTTTAGATGCTTTGCTCGCTCGGACGATGTCAGTTTTAGATTATAGTTGATTTGCTGGATTGTACTAGATTGGATTGTGGTTGCCTTTCTTACTCGGATTCTCCAGCCCATCTGCTCTGTTAGTTTTGCCGAATTAAACTCAACATTGTTCTGGAGCAGCCAAGGTCGCTTGACCTCTACAGAGACCTCTCCTGTTGCGGTGTCGAAAAATGTACCCCCAAGCTCTGCTTCTTTTGGCAAAGCTTCAGCAATAATTTTGCGGGCGTCTTCCTCGTTTTTACGAATCGACTCCTCGGTTCTAACTACAATTCTTTTTTTGATTACATTTACCAGATCAGATACAATTTGGTTGTTTTCCATCAGAAAAGATGGTGATTTAGTGTACAGTGCTATTCTTGGGCCCTCATAATCGATTTTGCTTACCTGGGCATCTTTTGGAATACTTTGCAGTATTGTTGCCATTACACTTTGGGCTGTAGATGAATCCTTTTCCTGTTGTCTTTTTTGCATTAAATCACTACAAAGTAATGATGGCTTTCTTTTGCTCTTTGGTCAAAAGGCGATAGCCATCCTTATCGATAATTGCAACATTGATTCCGTCGCCGGTTCCAATGTTTCTAACAATTGCTGCCTTAACAGCACGCAATGCGATTACCTTTGCCTCATTTACTGTGAGGTTGTCTCGGTATTCGTCTTCTAGTGTTCCATATGCCACTGGTGAGCCGCTTCCTGTTGTGACATATTTTTTCTCTTCAACAGAGCCAAACACGTCAATGTTTACTAGCTGCGGTCCTTGTTTGTCGTATCCGCCGATGAGAATATCTGCAATGAACGGATAGCCCCTGTTTTGGTGGAACATCAATGAACAGAGTCTTGCAAGTGATCTGATTGGGATGTTTTCATTTTTTTGTACCAAGTGAATATTTGAGTGGTATCTTAGAACATCTGTGATGTTTTGTGCATCTGCAACTCCACCCGCCATTGTCATTCCGGCATGTCTTGCTAGCTGTTGCACTTTCATTGTGTTGTTGTTTGCAATGAAATAGCCTGCGCTTGCACGCATGTCTGCACACAAGACTACGCCGTCGCTTGCCTTGATACCTACCGTGGTTGTTCCATGTAGAATTTTGTCTTCTACGCTATTAGCTGACACAGAAAATACTCCTAGATAACATGAAAAGGCTTGGACCCTTTTAAATAACTTTGGGGGGTCAACTTGATAAGTGGTAGGCTCAATCAATGACGTAATGCGTAATTCTCCATCTCATACAATGGAGCTTCCACGCCTGATTGTGGTTGGAGAAAAAAACATTGGAAATTTTGGAAAATTTCTGCTGGACTTGGGCCCAACAAAAAAGGTCTCTGTCATTGCAGGAAACCATGTTCAAAAAATCGTCAAAACAAAAATTACAAGATCTTTGTCTGATTCTAAAATCAAGTCGTCTTGGCATGTGCCAAGCACAAACGATGAAAAATCAATTAGACTAGTAGAATCTCGAGTAAGGGGGGACAAGGCTGATCTCATAATTGGAGTAGGAGGCGGAAGGTCAGTCGATATCGCAAAAATGATCTCCTATAATTTAGGAAAACCCTTTGTTAGTGTGCCGACCGCTGCATCGCATGACGGAATAGCAAGTCCCTTTGTGTCTATCAAGGGAGAAAAACCACATTCTCTTGTTGCAAGTGCACCGCTTGGTGTCTTTGTTGATATTGATGTTATCAAAAAGGCACCAAAGAAACTCTTAGCAGCTGGATGCGGTGATTTGGTTGCAAAAATTACCGCAGTAAAGGACTGGCAGCTTGGGCGTGACAACACCGGAGAATACTACGGAAGATACTCGTCTAATCTAGCATCAATGAGTGCCAAAATTCTGCTAGAGGCAACTGAAAAGAAAAAGCGGCCAGACGTTCGCGAAATAGTCGAAGCCTTGATCAGTGCAGGAGTTGCTTCGTGCATTGCTGGAAGTAGCAGGCCTTGTTCTGGCTCAGAACACCTATTCTCTCATGCACTGGACAAGCTAGCGCCAAATGTTGGCCTTCATGGAGAAAAATGTGGAATCGGAGCTATATTGATGGCAAAACTTCAGGGCCAAGACTGGAAAAAAATTACAAATACGCTCAAAAATGTTGGTGCACCGACTACTGCAAGGCAGATCGGTCTCAAAAAGGAAACACTAGCTCAGGCACTAGTCATTGCGCAATCACTACGGCCTGAGCGATACACCATTCTAAAGCGGATCAATATGACAGAAAAGAAGGCACTGGATCTTGCTAAAAGCACCGGCGTAATCTAGACCTGTTTTTTGGCTAGTAGAAATTATCCATACAAATTCTACGCGCGCGTTAAATACAAAATTCACATTTGTGATATCATGACAACAACTGCATGGAAATGTTACAGATGCGATCTGACATTCAAAGAGGAGTCATTAGCAGATCTGCACCAAAACATTTGCAACCACGAATCCCGCCAAATCCGCATAGCTGTAGCGTAAAACAGCAAAATGGATTAGTAAGAAGACCACATTCAGCTCATGAACTGTAAAAACCTCCATGCGGGTTGTTTTCATGATTCTAAATTACATGACGGCCTAGGAAAATGTCTAGTCAAAGGTTGTCGCTGTACTGTTTTTACCTAGACTGGCGATGTACTTTTTGAAATAAGTGTGACTGCATGTGATAATACATTAAAAAATACTTACCCAAAGAGCAGATCCACAATTCTGTCCGAGAACTTGTCCAATGCATGTGCTGTAGCATCCATTAGCACAACACTTTCCACAATGTCAAATGTCTTGTTAAGTCTCTGGTCTTTCACTACACTCTAGTCTACTCCCTGTTCAAACTGTGAGACCAAATCGGGAATGAAGTCTTGAATTTCCCCTAGTACGCTTTCCTGTATTATTGCGCCAGCCCATGCCTCTGTCAGGCCCTGACCACATCCTCAAACATTCTGAGCTACAACGAAGCAGTTTAGTGTTTAACCCATGCGTACCTGGTTTATTAAGCAACCAAGACCATTTTGGCTTGCACAAATTCCCACCATTCCAATGTGGAAAATTTGGAGATCGTGCGCAATAAGCTCAAGATGAGCTGATTGTTGACAAATACACTAGTACAAATTATTAGTAAGGGTTTAAGACTAAAACCGTAAAGGAGATTCGAAGAAAAATGAGTGAAACACTAACAAATCTCTACAGCGCTATGCTCAAGACACTAGTAGACAGACGCGCAGAGCTAGTAGTTGAAATTGAAGAAATTAACAACCAGATAGTAGAGATAAAACAAGAAGCCAAAGAAAACGGAATAAACGTAGCTAACTAAAATCCAAATCAATGGATCTAGTATTTTCTGATATTCACGCAGACATTGAGGGACTGGAGACAATACTAGATATTGCATTCTCCTGCGAGTTTGAAGAAAAATACGGCAAAGCATCAAGGATTATCAACCTGGGGGATCTGTTAGAGCGTGGCACAAGCCCAAAGAAAGTACTGCAGAAGATGAGCGAGCTTGCCAAGTCATTTCCGATGATTTCAGTGATGGGTAATCACGATGAGGGGTTTTTGTACAAAAAATTCCTCTCTGGAAGCTCCTATACAAGCCTCAAGGAGCATGAATCACTATCAAATCAGGATACTGAATTCTTTAGGCAAAACAAGGACGGCACATTTGGAGACCAGTTTGTAATAGACAGAAAGCACAGACTTTTCTGCGTACACGGCGGCCCAGTAAACCCAGACAAAATAACAAAGAAAGGCGATGATCCTTGGCTGTACCAGCGAACCTGGCAGAGACTATCAGAAGAAGACTTTGAGTTTTTCAGTTACTCCGGGTATCACTATAAAGCAGAGTCTGCATTTGGTGAGGCAAAGGCCGAGCTGGACAATTTCCTAATTCTTTGCGGACACCAACACATGGAAGCAGCCATCAAGCAAACCGGTGACGAAATCACGAACATTTTACCATTCAGATATGAAACGGAACAAATCTCACAATATACTCTCCGAAAAAGACAAATCCCAATTGAGAAGAATTCAAACTATCTGATAAGGATGGGTCTTGGCGGCCCGCAAGGATACTATGGAGGGGGATTTGCCAGGCCCCACTTTGGAATCATACAAGACCATACAAGACAAGTGATATTCTTTGAGCTCGAATAGCCACTAGATTAAAATCAATTATAATTATACCATGATACAATGAAAGCAATTGTTCTTGGCGGCTCTAAGGGAATAGGAAAGGCAATCGCAGATTCTCTGTCGTCAATTGGATGTGATGTTGTGGCAACATCTAGAAAAGAAATCGACACTGCAAACCTATCAAGCGTCAAGCGATTCATAAAAAAACAAAAACAGACAGACATCTTGATTCTAAACACAGGTGGACCACCACCAAAACAGTTCTCTGAGGTAACCGAAAAAGAGTGGCAAAAATACCACAACCAGCTGTTCTTGGGATTCTGCCTCTTACTTCAAAAGATAAAGGTTCGCGATGGCGGGTACATCTTTGTGATAACATCTGGTGTCATCAAGGAGCCAAATCCGAGACTGGTTATTTCCAGTGCGTACAGACTGGCGTTTACCGCCGTTTTCAAGCTTGCAAGTAAGGAGCTTGCAGCAAGAAAGGTAAGCTGCGTAAACATTGCGCCTGGATTGATCAACACAGATCGGGTGCGCGTTCTTGGCAATGCGTTAGACATGGCAAAAAACATCCCAATGAAAAGACTTGGCGAGCCAAGAGAAATTGGAGATTTTGTCAAAGGAATAGTTGAAAACAAAATCAAGTATCTTTCTGGCGTTACCATTCCATTTGATGGGGCAAATTCTAATTTTGTAGTATGAGCGCAACAGACATCCTAAGGCAAGATCATCTCAAAATAAAGAGACTAGAAAAAATTATTCTCAAGTGCTACCAAGATCTCTATGCAGGAAAAAACATTCCATTATCTGACATTGAAAAAATCAACTTTGTAATTTCTGAATTCCTAGATTCAATCCATTATTCCAGGGAGGAGGACTCGTATTTTGCCTGCGTTGCAAGCTATGATTCCCTAAAGGACGAAATCAGAAAATTCATGATTGAGCATGAGTTTTCCCGAAGGATTGCAAAAAATATCAGCAAACACCTCCAAGACTGGAAGCAAGGAAAGGACTCTCGTGAACCAGTAGCTAGATTCCTGAGAACCTATTCCATATACCTAGAAGATCATCTAAAAAAAGAAGAAGAGTTCTTCAATAAGGCAGAGGCTGAAATCATATCAAAAGAAGAAGAACAAGCAATGTATGAGCAGTTCCAGTCAGTAATGGCAGTTTCTACAAAAATGGAGACTATACTGCAGCAGATCGATTATCTGGAAAAGCAAGACTGGTTTGTGTCGTAAAGTCTTTAAGAGCTACAAAAGGCAGGCAATCTGAAAATGGCATTTGTAGTATGGATGACAGGGCTCCCCTGCTCTGGTAAGACAACCATAGTTCGCACAATGCAAAAAGTCGTACCAAACCTTGCCATTCTAGATGGAGATGAGTTAAGAGAGTGGCTCTCACCAAAGGACTTTACAAAGGAAGGAAGAGTAGAGCACAACAAAAAGGTCGCCCACCTAGCAAAGCTATTGATCAAGCATAATGTGCCAGTAGGAGTTTCGCTGGTTTCTCCATTCTTTGAGAATCGAGCAGACGCAAGAAAAATTGTGGGAGATGACTCAAAATTCTTTGAAGTATATGTCAAATGCTCCCTAGAGGAATGCGAAACTAGAGATGTCAAAGGCATGTACAAAAAGGCACGAGCAAACGAAATCAAGCAATTCACGGGTGTTTCAGATCCATACGACATACCGACAAACCCAGACTTTGTGGTAGAAACTGACAAGGAAACACTGGACGAGTCAGTACAAAAAATGCTAAGCTTTCTAAAATCAAAAAACGTAGCCTAGCTGTTATATTTTCGAATTATCTCTTCGTGGACCAAGCCGTTTGTCACAATTAAGCCGTTTTCATGGTTTACCTTTTCCGTATTGTATAAAATCAGATTACCATAGATGTCAGTGATTCTACCCCCAGACTCTGTAATAAGGCAGTGCGATGCGCACGTATCCCACTGTTTTATTTTGTTTGATGTGGTAAGATACAAGTCTGCCGAGCCCTGACAAATCTCCGCTACTTTCAATGAGCTACCCCGGCTCTCAAAGCTAGCAACACCAAGTTTTTTGAAAAACTCTTTTTCTTGTTCTGTTAGGTGGAATCTACTTCCTACAGCCTTGCATTGCGCCAAATTTCTTGTATTGCTGACCTGTAGTCTTACCCATTTTTCATTTTCAAGCTTGAATGCGCCGGAATTCTTCTGCGCCAAAAATATTGTGTTGGTTGTGGGCCTGCTAATAACACCAAGAATTGGAACCTTGTTGTGTACTAGAGCAATCATAATGGTAAATTCGCCTGTCCTATTGACAAAGTCGCTTGTCCCATCAAGCGGATCCACAATCCAAATCTTTTCCTGGCCCAGCCTAGATACATCATCAACATCTTCCTCAGATAGAATGTGATGACCAGATGATGCCAGAGTCTGCTTGATTATTTCATTACTTTGCAGGTCAGCCTTTGTTATTGGAGAATCATCATCCTTTAGGTGAGACGTAAACTCTTCCCCATACACTGTCATCACAGCCAAGCTTGCCTTTTTTGCAGCATCCAAGGCAAGATAGGCTTCGCTGATGGGATGTAAAAATGGTAGGCTATTGGACATGTTATTGCGCTAGCTCTGGCTTGAGCGTCCACGCAATTCCAAGTGCTACAAATGGAATTGAGATGAAGCCCAAAATCTGAATCAGTGTGAAATATTGTGGCGTTGCTTCCTCCGGCACATTAAACAAAAACGGCAATGGTATTGCAACTGCCAACCATATGGTTGAAAGCAAAATGAGTGTCTTTGCGCGTCTTTTCTTTATTGATTCCAATGTACATATCTGAATCTTGGTGTATTAAATTGATTTACTTTAGGGATTCGCCGCCATCCAAGGGCAAAACAGCGCCAGTAACCCAAGAAGAGTCTTGCTCTGATGCAAAATATAGGGCAGCCTTTGCAACATCATCTACTGTGCCAAACCTTCCTATAGGATACGCATAGTTCATCATCTCTCTAGTAGCTGGAGTTGAAAGAAATTCCGACGTCATGTCTGTTTCTACAACACCAGGACAAATACAGTTAACGCGAATCTTATTTTTTGCATATTCCAATGCCCAACATTTGGTTAGCAAAACTAAGGCCGCCTTTGACGCAGAATATGCGTCCGCATTAAAATTCTCATATGCCTTTATACCAGCAGAGGATGCAATATTGATTATTGCACCTCCATTTTTTTGCAAATGTGCTATGGAATATTTTGTGGCATAAAATGAACCGTTGAGATTGACATCCAAGACATCCCTCCACTCTGAATCTGAAATCTCATGGAGAAGCTTAATCTTGGGAAAAATTCCAGCATTGTTTACCAAGATGTCCAATCTACCAAATTTTTCAATTGATTTTTCTATGAGATTTTGAACTTCGGATTCTTTTCTAATGTCAGCCTGTATGGCAAATGCGCCAATCTCCTTTGCGGATTCGTCCAGCTTTTTTTGGCCTTTTCCAGAAATCACAACGCTTGCACCGTTTGCAAGAAACTCTTTTGCAATTGCTTTTCCGATTCCCCTACTTCCGCCAGTTATGATTGCGATTTTACCGGAGAGCTTCATTTGTTGGCTAGGATTATTCCAGGTATATTGCTGTTTGAAAAATCCAACCAAAAATAATTTTAATATATCTAGATCTTTTTATGTAAAAATTCACACTAAATCTTAAATAACATAAATTCCTATACATATTGATGCGAAAGGACATAAATCCTATCGACTAATGGGCGCGTGACCCAGCAGAATTGATTTGTGTCTAAAAAGGCGCATTGGCGCTATGGATAAGAGAGGTGTTCTCTCATGGTTCTGCGTTTGGGGTCACGCCAGTCCTATTTTATCAAATAAACCGAAACTGGTCCTAGTACATTCCCATTTGGGTTGATTCTGATTCGAAGTTCTTGGTCTTCTGGAATCTCGATTTTGTCTTGGCCCAGATATTTCCAAGTATAGTATTTACCAATGTCTCCATGTTCAGTTGACTCTAAGATGAAATTCTCGGCAAATGAAAATGACAACCCATCTAATGAAATGGATAATTTTTGAGGGCTATCACCATTTGGCACAAATCGAAACTCGTACTGACCTTGCTTGATAAAAAACGTATCAGAAAAAACTCCATCTTGGTATTGTTTTGGATCTGCTAACCTTGCATGATAGATCTTCTCCCGCTCATCGTCTCCAGAAGGAGCAGTCAAAATCAGACCAAACACAACAGATATTGCAATTCCCACTAGTCCAAGACCAATGATGTTTTTCTTTTTCACAAAATCTAGCTTTATACAATTCCTATTAAAATTTGCAAAAAATAACAAAAAAGAGGTTTTAGAGCTTTAATGCTTCTTTAAGACCCTTGTACCTGTTTCGGATGGTAACCTCAGTTACGCCTGCTGCCTGGGCGATGTCTTTTTGGGTTTTGTTCTCGCCTAGCATCACGCAAGCCAAGTACAAAGCAGCTGCCGCAAGACCCATTGGGTCCTTTCCAGCAGATACCTCAATTCGGCTCGCCTCCTTCAGGAATTCAAGTGCCTTTCTCTTTGTCTTTTCAGACAAGTCAGCAATGCTTGCAATTCTTGCGACTCCCTTGATTGGATCGACTACTGGCATTTTTAGGTCCAGTTCTCGAAGGAGCAATCTGTAACATCTAGCTACATCTTTTCGCTTGATGTTGATGCCGTTTGCCACATCGGTTAGAGTTCTTGGAGTTTCTGTGTTTCTACATGCCGCATAAAGGGCAGCTGCAACTAGTCCAGGAATCGAACGTCCTCGAACAAGCCCCTTGTCAAGTGCCTTTCTGTAGATGTATGCCGTCTTTTCAATGACTGCGTCAGAAAGTGCCAGCTTGTCCTTGAGTCTGTCCAGCTCCGAGAATGCCTGCCTAAAGTTTCTATCCACTGGTTCGTGGACTTGGCTTCGTGAGTCCCAAGTTCGTAGCCTTTCAATGGTGCTCTTCATAGATGATGTCAGTGGTTTTCCAGATGCGTCTTTGTCGGCCTGGCCGATAATTGTTGCAAGACCCATGTCGTGCATCGCAAGTGAAGTTGGTGTACCTGTTCGAGTTCGGTTCTCTCCCTCTTCTTTGGAAAAGGAACGCCACTCCGGCCCTTCTTCTTCAACTCGCTCTGTCGCAACAAATCCACATGTGTTACAAAACATCTCACCAGTGCTACCATCAGTTAGCATTGTGCCTTTTGCGCAACGAGGACAACGGTCGCTATTTCGTGCTGTTTGTGTCATAAGGTGTAAAGCATTTTTGTCCTCTACATATAAACATTACACAATATTTATCTATGAAAAGACCTTTAAAAATCGATTTTTAGACTCCCTTTCGACTGGACTAGAAATCATGGTTCCAAACAGATTGTTGCTACGTCTACAGGATTAAATTCCTAGCTTGATAAAATAAAAAAATTTTTGCATTTTAAAAAATTAATTTTACAGAATTTTTTCCCCATGAAAATTCTACTGCAAAATTTTTTTCGTCCGGATTTTTTTTAGATTGTAATCTTCACTGATCTCCTCTATCTCATGGACGAGTCATAATCCACATTCTAAGCTCGAAAGATCCGAAAAACGTAAACCTTATATACTATATATAGAACGGACTACTATAAAAATGGAAACATGTCCATTATGTGGCGAAGCAGTCACAGCATCACATGGAGTGCATTATCACATTAAGAAAATGCACCCGCAAAGCATTCTAGCCCAGTAAAATAGGCGATTTGTTTTTTATTTTCTAATGCCTCCTAGCCTACGCTAAACGAGGCGAAATTAGCCTCAAAAGTTACCCATTAGATCTTTTGGTAAAATAGATTTCACACCTTTCAATTTCAATAAACTAGTAAAAGGCAGCCATGACAAACTTCCAGAATTCCTGGTCCAAACAAACAACACCAAGCGTATCTGAAAAGTTGGGCGACATTCTCAAGCCTAAAGGCGCATTAAAGCCAAGAATTGAGCAGGCAACTAAAAGCCTACAGAACCAAATCTCAAAACTTGACGGAATGCTGACCAAACTAAAGCAAAGAGAGCAAAACCTATTCCAAAGAGTAGTCCAAGCAACCCAAAAACATGATACTCACACTAGCAAAGTTTTAGCCAACGAACTAGCCGAAGTCCGAAAGGTCACCAAGATGCTAGGAAACTGCAGAATGGCGCTAGAACAAATCGAACTAAGACTAACCACATTCCACGACCTAGGAGACACCGTAGTCACAATAGCACCGACAATCGGCCTAATGAGAAGCCTCAAGTCTTCGCTGGGCAAGTTCATGCCAGAGGCAGACCACGAACTAGGCATGATGACCGAGATGCTAAACGGACTAATGGCAGAGTCCTTCTCAGGTGAGGGTGCGTTTGGCATGGATCAAAGCACAAACGAAGAGTCCGAAAGGATTCTAGAGGAAGCCGCAGCCGTAGCCGAAGCGTCAGTGGGCGACAAATTCCCATCTACGCCAGTAAGCTCCAAGACAGCAACCTCAACAAGATACCTCTAAAGTATCTCTTTTTCTTCTTTTATTCCAAAAACTGTATAGTATTATTGTAAATTTGCCTAGTTTGATAGCAATTTTTACCAAAATGCCTATTCCACCATGTGTTTCGGTGTGAAATGGTGAGCTAAAGTTTTTGCCTAGATTCCTTGATGGACTTAACCTTGTTTTCTTCGCCTTCGACTACGCTGTCGATACTGGCAAGTTTGCTTCGTAGGTTGCCTATTAGAGCGCCAACCTCATCTGCCTGCTTTTCAACCTGAGAACGCTTGTTGGACAGATCCCGAATTCCGCGACCCTCCTCTTCTATGTATTCGCCGACTTTAACTAGCTTATCCTTTAAATTCTGAATGTCTACGGATTCGTCCTCTATTTCCTTGACTAGCCTGGTTCGCTTGTCCTTGAGGTTCTTTATCATTAGTCCGACATAGTCAATGGCTTCTTCCAGCTTTGCGCGCTTGTTCATCAGGTCTGCAATGCCGATTTCAGACCCAGACGGAGCCTGTTCCGCTGTGCGTTCCGCTTCAACTCGTGGTTTTTCCTGCTCTAACATACCAGTATCCTGTTCAAATTCCTCCGTCTTCTTAAATTTTTCAAACATTTTGTATCGGTGATATCAGTTCATGCCATTTTATTCCTAATAAAGATAAAGTAAGACAAAATCCCACAAGTGACAAAAATTTCCAACCCTGGTCTTGGGTCTATTTTTTCCCGCATGAAAAAAGCCCAATTTTGGCCGTTTCAGAGACCCGAAACAACTGTTCCGCTGTGCGTTCCGCTTCGAGGTTTCAAAATGTCCCTAATCTAGACTGTAGTGTATTACTATACCATGTCAAAACAACAATACAGGTCCGAAATGGGCATAATGGGAGATATCCTCAATGTCACAATGGAAGGGGGCAGACAAGGAACTATTGTCTCTGCAATATCTAGAAGGGCAAACCTTTCACACTATGCCGTAATTGACAAATGTGAAAAGCTCTCTACAGCAGGCTTGGTCCAAACCGTCAAAACCGATAAGAACCGACTATATACAATCACCGAAAAAGGCATCGAGTTTGTCCAAGAGTTCCGCAAGTTCCAGTCCATCCTAGACACGCTGAATTTGAGGTATTAACCATGAATAACCAAGAGGCAGTACTCTGTATCCAAGATGAAATCTTTCCTAATCTAGAAGGAATGCTTTTTGTAAGGATTACAGATATTCTCATTAGAATGGTAAAAGCACCACTACTGGTAATAGGACTTCTTCTTACAGTAGTACTGCCTGCACAATCTTTTGGTTCTCTTCGAGCTGTTGACTTTACAATTTACCCGGATGGCACTACTCATATTTCTCAACAATCATCTGCCGACCCAACAGAACCAGAACTAAGGGTCCCACTTTTTGGTAAATCCATTGATAATTTCGTAGTCCAAGACGAGAATGGCTTACTGTTATCGTTTGAGATAGATAGCAAGGGTGCCACAATCCAGACCTTTGGGGCATCCTTTGTTTCTATTGAATACGATAGCTATGACATGGTTTCAAAGAAGGGCAAGATCTGGACCTTTGCAATAGACTCTCCAATCGACTATTCCATCATAATGCCGGATGACGCAACCATAGTAGATATTTCAAATCCAGACAGTATTGATATTATAGCTGAAAAACGCATTTCATTACTCAAAGGCAAAAACCAGATAGAGTATTTCTTTAGCACGTCAGGTCCAGCACTTTCTGCACTAAAAGCAATAAACGAAGTAAGATCAATTCTTGAAGAATCCACTAGTAAAAACATTGATGTAATATCAGCAAGGGAAAAGCTAGACTTGGCAATCTTTGCCTATGACAACAAAAAATATGTCGATGCCAAGGACTTGGCGCTAGAGGCAAGTGCACTAGCACAGCAAAAAATTGACGAATTTGAGAAAAACAACCAAAACTCGGCAACAAACCCAGTAGACTGGTTAAAAGACAACATCGTAGGAATTGCAACCTCGATTGTGGCAATAGGCGGTGCAGTCTCTGTACTTACAATTCTACTCAAAAAGACCAAGAGCGCAGTCAAAAAGACAATGAGACCACTTCTCAGCAAAGACGAGGAGGATTCAGAGCAAGAATCAGATGTAGATTCAGACGAGCTAGTAACTCAGGAAATGAGAGAAGACGACAAGCAACTAGTATCATATTTAGAGAAAAACGGAGGCCAAGCCTTTGAGCGTGATCTGCGAAAGAAATTCCTCTTACCTAGAACCACAATGTGGCGAGCAGTAAAACGACTTGAACGACAAGGTGTTATAGAGATAGAGAAAAAAGACTTTCAGAATTTGGTACGACTAAAGAAAAGGCAGGAATCACAATGAAAATCATACTGACACTTGCATTGTGTGCCCTTGTTGTTAGCATGGTGGTTGCGCCAGCATTTGCGGATTCCAAACTGGATTCGTTTGTAAATCTAGCAACAAAGGCAAGAGACCAAGTAAAGATCCAACTAGATAGAATGCCTTCTGTTTCAGAAGAGGCTAAGGCTTTGTATGCCCAAGGCAATTCAGAAACTGAGCAACTAATCGAAGCTGTCAAGACAGATGATGCCGTTGCGGCAAAAAAGCACTTTTTGGCTGCAATGAAGGTATTCAGACAAGTAACCCAAGTATTCTCTGAAACAATCCCGACTCATGAACCAGTCGTATCAAAGATGACAGCACCAATAACCGACTTTGATTATAACAATACACTCAAAAGATTCGAGTCAAACATTAACATGCTAAAAACAGTTGTCGCCAAGAACAACCTCCAAATCGACTTTACCAGAATTGATGGATTGCTACAATCTGCCAAATCAAGTCTTGCAAGCGGCGATATGGCAACGCTGGAAAAAACACTTGTAGAATTAAAAACAGCGGGATCTGATCTTCAGGTAATAATCAAAAACATGGTAACAGAGCGCTCCAACACAAGGGCAATCTCTTTCGCAAACAAGTACATAACCAAAATTGATACTGTCCTCGCACAAGCCAAGGAACTAAACCTATCAGAAGAACAAATTACCAAGCTACAAAAGGCAAAAGAAGAACTTGCAGCAAGCGGAGGCGAACCATCCCAAATCGTCATCAAAATAAAGCGAGTCTACCAAATCAACTTGGACCTACTTGATACCAAGAACCAAAAAATTCTCTCAGAGATATCCAAGCTTGAGAGTAGACTATTGTTATTAGAACCAAAAATCAATGATACTATGAGGCCCAAGTTTGATGAGGCAAAATCATTATTGGCATTACTAAAATACCCAACATCAACTGATGACTCTATAAAACTACTAAGGACATTAGATACAACAATAAAAGTAATCGAGTCATATTTTATATCACAAACTCAACCGACTAGCGCCGTGTCAGTGCAAAACGCACCGAAACAGGAAACATCTCAGTTATCAGAAACACCAGATTCGGAAGCGCTAAAGGCGGATACAAAACAACAAGAAAAGTCCCAAAAACAAGAGCGACAAAAGGCAAAAGAACAGAATAAGGTACAAAGAAATTCAGCCGAAATTTCCAGACTAGAGGCAAAGCTAGTTGAATTAGAGCCTCATATTGATGATACTATCAAGCCCAAGTTAGATTCTGCAAAATCTATGCTTGCCAAACTCAAAGAAACCGGCGCAGACTCAAAAAAGATAATCAGAGCAATCAACGCACTAATTGATGAAATCTATCAATACCTAGATTCTGCAGAATTTGATGACTCATAAGTCCAAACAGAGAATATCAAATCCGACAGATCCTAACAAAACTTCATATAGATTTTGAAGAAAAGCAAATTTGCATGGCATCAAAGCAAATCTCTGTTGGCGTCGGCGTACCGATGATAATAGTGGGCGCATTGATGGCGTTTTTGTGGGCACCAACAAACATAGAATGGATTGAGACAATCGAGTTTGTAGGAGGCCTAATCGGAATCTTGGGCGTTATCTTTTTCATGGCAGGCCTCATGTATTCAAAGCAGCCTGTCCTGAACTAGTCTGAATTAAATAATGACTGTAATTAGATCGTCTACTTGAAAGTTAGACTCTTTGAAATATTCACATCTCTTGAAGGTGAAGGAATTCTTTATGGAACAAAAACCCTCTTTGTAAGGCTGGCAGGATGCCCATTTACCTGCTTTTACTGCGACACAAAGGAATCCCTCCCAATGGATTCTGGTCAGGAATACGAAATTTCAGATGCTTGTGCACTAGTTGAAAAAAATCTCGCAGATAATACCTACAAGGTCAATTTCACAGGAGGCGATCCACTAGTGCAGGCAGAGGCAGTCTCAGAAATGGCAAAATTCATCCAGTCAAAAAAAATCCCAACATATTTGGAATCATCATGCTTTGATTCAAAAAAATTTGCCAAGGTTCTACCATTCATTGATTACATCAAAATTGAGCTCAAAACCAAAGACTCAGAATTTGTAGATGCAAAACATTATTCCACACTCATAGAAAATGCACTTGATTGCCTAAGGCAATCAGTTGCAGCAAAAAAACCAACCTACATCAAAATTGTTGTTTCATCAAAAACAACACTGGAAACATTTTTAGATTTAGTGCAGAAAATTTTCAAGACTGTTGGCACTAGGGATCTTAAGGGTTTTATAATACAACCGACATACGGAATAGCAGAACCGACATTGCAGAAACTTTTGAACTTTTACGATTTAGTTTATCCTTACTATAATGAGGTACGAGTCGTACCGCAACTACACAAACTGATAGGTGCACCATGAACAAAGAGCGAGTGCGTAAACTAGTCCGCGAGATAATCATAGAATTAGGTGAAGATCCAACACGTGAAGGACTGCGAGGAACGCCAGAAAGAATTGCAGATATGTATGAGGAAATCTTCTCGGGCTATGATTCAGATTCTCAACTATCGGTCCAGTTCTCAGAGGACTCGGACGCAGTTGTAGTAAAGGACATAAAGTTCCATTCAATGTGTGAGCACCACATGCTTCCCATCGTTGGCAAAATCAGCATTGCGTATCTTCCAAATGGCCGAGTCTTTGGCGTATCCAAGCTAGTTCGACTTGTGGAAAAACATGCAAAACGCCTCCAAATTCAGGAACGCATGACAAAAGATATTGCTGATGAGCTATATGCTCAGGGAGTCAAGGGAGTAGTGGTAGTAACAGATGCAGAACACTTTTGCATGAAAATGAGAGGAGTCAAAAACGACGCAACAATGACCTCAACAGCATATCGAGGATACTATGAAAGAAGGGAAAATCGCGAGGATGTTGTTGCCATAATTCGTAATTCTAAATCATCGCTTCTTTGAAAAAGATAAATAATCAAATGTAAGTTTAGCTCTTTGTGGGAGTACATAACAACGTTCACGTTCCAGGGGAATCTTGGCCTCACTTTACGTGGCTTGCAATAGAGTTTTTTGTTCTTCTGGCAATAGCGGCACTTAGTTCTCGTGAGCTCGTAAATATTATAGCAAAAGACGCAGATTCTGCAATGCAAAACTGGTACTTTTTTGGAATAATTGCAGCAATTGTTCTTGCTTGGTACATGGGAATACGACCCCGAATTTTGCGCAAAAAAGTTCTAGAAACCAGATACTAGATATTTTGTCTTGTCCTTAATTTTTGCCTGCATAAATGCGGCCTTTCTGTTATTACAGGACTCACATTTTCCACAATGATATTTTGTGTTTGCGTAACAGCTCCAAGTCTGAAATATTCTATCACCAAATTTTTCATAGCCTGACTTGATTAGGGTGCTCTTTGATATGCCTGCTGAATATGGAGACCAGATCTGAATCTTGTTTCTAATTCCTAGATTGATTCCATCAATTTCTCCCTGATTTAGGGCATATTCCAGCTTTTTTGCAAATATAGGCCTACAGTCTGGATATTTCGTATCGTCTGTGTGAGCGCCATATGCGACGAGGGATGCCTTGAGTGAAAATGCCCACGCGGTTGCAATTGTTACAAAAATTGCGTTTCTGATTGGCACCACAATGGAATATTCAAATTTTGATGGGAGCACCTTTTTGGAGCTTGTAAGGACATTGCTTGCCCCATAGAGTGACTTCATAAAGTCAAGTGGAATTATTCTGTGTTCTTTGAGGTGAAGAGTCTTTCCTACTTTTTTTGCAGCCTCTAGCTCTTTTGATGCCCGTTGTCCGTATGAAAACGTGATTCCATACAAGTCATATTTTTTGGCCAGATGAGCCCCAAGACACAACGAGTCCAGCCCACCACTGAGAACCAGGACTGCTTTTTTCAATTTAGATCGTCTTTGCGCCGCTGCTAGGCTTGCAAATCACAACAGTACTATCTATTTTTGCAGAGGTAAATCCCCTTTTCATTGCACTTGCTATTTTGTCCAAGTTTGTCTTTTTTGTGGCAAATGAAATAACAGAAGGTCCAGCGCCAGAAATTGTAACGCCTAATGCTCCTGCCTTCAGAGCGTTTTTCTTGACAGAATTGAATCCCGGAATTAGGTGTGCTCTCGCGGGCTCTACAATGATGTCGTGGATTGATCGACCAATCAACTCCGAGTCTTTACTCACAAATCCCGCAACGATTGCAGCTGCATTTGACAAATTAACCACCGAATCTGCAAGCGCTACTTGCTTTGGCACAACACTTCTGGAGACTTGTGTCTTTTTTGCAGGAACCATCATCTTTGGCACCGCCACAACTAGTCTCAGATCAGAAGGGGGCAAAACTTTGAGCACATCAAGTGGATTGGTCCTAACTATAACAAATCCACCCAAAACCGACGCAGACACATTATCATAGTGAATAGAGCCAGCACTTGCACGCTCACCAACCCCTGCACACTCTACCAAGGTGTTATCGTCCAGCTTAAGGCCAAACAACCTATCAAACGCAATCGCAGTGGCGGCTGCAGAGGCCGCACTACTTCCCATCCCAAATCCGGCCGGGACTCCTTTTTTGATCCTGATTTGGACTCCGCTTTTTATCTTGAATTTTTTCTTCATGTATTGGACTACTAGTCCTGCGGTGTTCTTGCTTGGGGAAACAGGAATGGAATCACCAGTAATTATTGAAATGCCGTTTTTTTGTTTGGTCAATGTAACCGTATCATAAAATGCATCCAGTGAAAGGCCGAACACGTCAAAGCCTGGGCCTAAATTGGCAGTAGATGATGGCGCTTTGGCGGTAACAGAATTCATCAGTCTTCAATCTCCTCTCCTTGGTTAAGAATTCTGCTCAGTGAGCCTTCCAAGTTTACCATTCCCTCACCTGTTGCATTGGATACTGGAATCAACCCCTGAGCAAAGCCGGATAGGTTTAGACTGCGCAAAATATTTGTCACAAGCACATAGGTTTCACCGTCTGCTTCTGCAGAGATGGCATTTTCCAGAGTTTTTAGATTTGTAGTCCATCGTAATATCTCGGAGATTTTGTCTGCAATCAAGTCAGTTTTTGTCAATACATTGATTGTCGGCATCCCCATTCGTAGTCTAATAGATGTAGCAAGAAGTGCCATGGATACAAAATTGACTGCAGTTGTGACTAGGACCCCATCATACAAAAACAATGCAGACTTTTGATCTGCCATAAAATTATTCACAAAATAGGGGCCGCTGGTACGATACGCAAATAATTCGATTTGTCCCGGCGTATCGACAATCAAATAATCAGGATTAATCTTGTCTGCTTCCTCTTGCAGCTCGTCAAGCTTGGATGCAATCAGATCATTTGCCATCATCAGTGCACCATTTGGTCCAAGATCATACTGCTTCATTATGGATACAATATCTATAGAATCCCTAATGTCGATATCTGGCGTGTATGGTAGTGAAATCACACCGGGATCCAAATTCAAAATTGCAGTAAATGCTCCGTTTCTGGTGTAATATTCATGAATCTTAGATGTGAGTAGTGATTTTCCAGCACCGGCTGTTCCCGCGACAAAAATTGCTTTCAATTTGTAAATGTCAGAGTTGTTGGCTTATATTTGATTCAGTTGAAAACCTGCTAAAATGAAATGGCGAATTGTTGCATTTGCAGCTAGCCTTGTTCCATTTTTGATAATTGCCGTATCTTTTGATGTCAAACCAGAGGACGTCTTTGCGGTAGGAATTATGAATTTTCTTGCAGCCTTTGCGGCAATGATGGGCAAGCTGTTCCTGCAAGGAATAAAATTCCATTACATCATCGGTGTATTTCATGGAAAAATAGAATCTCTTTGGCGAACCATCTTTGTGAGAATCGGTTCTGAATTTGTAACAATGACTACGCCAATGTTTGTTGGCGGAGAAGTGGTCAGAATATACTGGATGAACAAACGTGGCATGCCCGCATCAAAGGCATCTTGGCTTGGAATATTTGAGATGGTGACAGAAGTATTGGCAGCAGGTATTTTATCATTGACTGCTGGAATAGTAGCCATTTTAGCTGGGCATGTAATAATTGGTGCAATTGTTTTGGGCACTACAATTCCAGTTGTTGTATTGTGGACGGGATTATTCTTTTTGACTGCCAAGCGAGACTTTCAGGTGCCAAAAATCTTTGTAAATCTGGTATTGCGATTACGCAAGGAAAAAGGACAGGAATACTTGGACAAGACTAATCAATGGATGATAGATGTCTGTACAATGACGCGCCAAAATATTCGTGCACCACATGCAAAAAAGGCATTTGTAATATCGTTTTTAATCTCGCTAGCGTCTTGGCTTGTCTTTGGAATTTCATTCATGTTCATTTCATTTGGAACTGAGCAGACAGTAAGCGCAATAGATTCCATTTTGGCAGTAATGGCGGGCAACGCAATTGGAAACATGCCTATCACGGTAGGTGGTTCAGGTCTTGCGGAATTTGGCACGTGGGCTTATCTGTCGGATTTAGATAAGTTCATGCTGGAGCTGCCAAGTGACAGTGTAGAATGGGATGCGATAATCGCATGGAGAATTGCGACATATCAATTACCAATTCCAATTGCGTGGTTTTTGCTAATGAAAATGGCGCTTCGAAAATACCAAAAGCCAGCTGAATAGAAACCAACATATCATTACTGTATAAATCCAAAAAACATGTCATTCAAAGACAAAGTCGTAGTTATTACTGGCGCATCAAGTGGGATTGGAAAGTCAGCGGCAATCGAGTTTGCAAACAAGGGTTCAAAGCTAGTACTAGTATCAAGAAGAAAGGAAAAACTAGAAGAACTGCAACAATTGCTAAAATCTGATGTACTAGTCTGCCCATGCGATGTCTCCGATAAGGACCAAGTCAAGATAATGGCCGCCCAAGTCCTGGATAAATTTGGTAGAATAGACATTCTGGTAAATAACGCAGGCTTTGCGATTTATGGAACTGTATCAGATCTCTCAATAGAAGAGATTGAATCCCAAATGAAAACAAACTATCTGGGGATGGTATATTGCACAAAAAGCTTTTTGCCTACATTTCAAAAGCAAAATTCCGGCCACATTGTGAATGTTGCATCGGTTGCTGCCTCGTTTGGCCTGCCAGGAATCGCATCGTACTGCGCATCAAAATTTGCAATGCTTGGCTTTTCTGAGGGACTAAAGCACGAACTAAGGGGCACAAACATTGGCGTAACTGTCGTCAGTCCAATAATGGTTAGAACTAATTTCTTTGATCATGAATCATTTAGCAAAATGCCAAAATATTCCCAGACCTCGCTAGACCCAAAAACAGTGGCAAAGACAATTTTATCAGCATCTGAGTCATCAAGACTAGAAATAATTGTGCCAGGTATAGTGCGAATCGGAGTCTGGCTAAAGCACACAATACCTTTTGTGATAAACCCCATAATGGGTGCAGCATTTAGGAAACTTCAAAAATAATTCTATTATTCTTCCGACTCGGAATTGTCTGATGCAACATCCATAAGCGTCAGCTTTTGGAGCTCAAACTGGTATATTGCAGACATTTCGATTTCTTTTTCATTTTTTAGAAACTCAACTGTTTTCTTTGCCAGTGGTGCCTTAAGCATGTTTATTGCAAATTCATACACGGCTCCTGTCTGACAGTCAGCCGGTTTGACATTTTTTGGGAGATCCAATGTTATTATGTGGCGACCGTCCTCTACTGCTTCGTATATCTGAGCATCAATTTTTTTGTCAGCCATATACACCTCAAGAATGTAACCAGTTCTGGTCAATAGTTCTGGCTTTGCAAATCTTGCGCCCTTTATATCATCTAATACCCAATCTGGGAGCTCGTCCTTCTTTTTTACCAAGAAACACCAATCCTATATCTTGTCTTTTTTACTTTTTTGCCACCAATCCAAATAGTCATAGTGCTTATCTTCTTTTGTTGGATCTCGTCTGTTTACCTTTTCGCGAATGTCGCCTACTTGCTCTCGTGTGGCATACAGACCACATCTTTTGCAGATGTAGTGCTTTGTTACTGGATCAAACTTCATGGGGATCTCTATCTGTTCTAAGAGTTTTTGAACCCCTTCTTGGCTTCCACTAGCAGCCTCTCGCTCAATAACTGCCTTGCGTTCCCTTGCTACACATTCTGGGCAATTAACCAATGAGTTTGCCATAAAATTTTTCCATAAAAGCGTTCCCACTAGAAAGCCAAAATCTGGCACGCGGATCATTATCATCATCCCTTTCGGTCATTTCGCCCATCGAAATACCGCGTACCAGACCATTCTACTGCGATCAAAAAAGCTATTATCTCTTATCGTGAACTTAGCATCTCTGCAGCTAGCTTGGCAGTGGTTCTAGCACCATTTGCAACAAAGTTTCTCTGGTATTGTTTTACTGCGTCCCCAAAAGAATCATAATTTCCCTTTAAATGCGAAATGCTAGAAATAAGCTGTTTAGTACTGTTTGCCAATATGCCAAGTTTGTGTTCTTGCGCCCATTGGATCTGGTTTGTCTGCTCATCATACACTGGAATGCCGATTATTGGCTTTCCCTTTACTCCAATAATTTCACCCATGACAGTGTGTGAGCCGTTGATTACTGCATAGTCGCATTCCTCCACAACTGTTTCTTTTTGCGATTCTGATAGGAATCCTACGTCAATTTGAATCCAGTCTATTTTCTTTTCCAGTGCCTCTGAAATGGAATATGTCTTGCCGTCAGCGTCCTTTACTTTGTCAATTGATTGGTCTGCTCTTGCATGCGAGATGACCCTCTTTTCCTTTTTCATCTGGGAAAATGCTTCCTCATATTTTTTACCTGTGATATCATTTGTGGATTTGTTGCCCGTTCTCATCCAATAACCAAACTTGTGGCCTTCAACCATCTTTTCAAGATCAGATTTTACGTCGGATTTTTTCTTTTTGTCAGATGCAAAATGGCCCACATAAACAACTTTTTCTTTGAGTTTTTCTGGAAAATTTAGATTATACTCGCACATAGTATATGGAGGTGGAGAGTCGGCAACTGTAATCATTGTTGCCTTGGCAATTTGTTTTGATACGTACCATACTCCTGGATAAAAGTAAAATCTGGACTTCCAAAGTCTCGGCCTAAACTGGTTTGTTATGAATATGGATGGAATGTTTCTGTTTTTTGCCAAAACGTTTGGGCCCATATCACCATCATTAATTACAAGATCAAATTTTAGCGAATCAAAAAGCACGCGCTCTTTTCTTAGGTATCTTACAACCTGTCTTACTACTGGGGGGTTACCACGCACTGGCAATAATGTGTTAACCATTGATAAGAACACGTCAGGTCCGTATTTGCCGTCAATTGGAGTAGGGGCAAGTGCTTCGTGCACGTTTTCCTTTGGAAATTTTTGCAGTAGTTTTTGGTAGATTTCATCCTTGCTTGCAAAATGACCCTCATACTGCGGAATAAAGTTGGGTAGCTCCTCATTTAGTGACATCATACGGGAATAGTGACCGTTTCCCCACGAATAGATGAACTGGCCTATCTTTTTCATAGCAACACCTCAAATTTTGCACAATAAATTTTCAGTGATCAAGAGAGTCCAAAATGTCATGGACATTGTTTGGGCCAATCCTGACTGTAACTGACTGGTACGACTTAACTGCCTTTTGTGTGATTTCAGATACGTCGTCTTTGCTCTTAGCTAATCTGAGTGAACCAAGCTTTTCTATTCTGGATAGATATTTCCCAAGGCCGATCTCTTTTGCAGTGTCTATGATAGCCTGATCCAGCCCGGCAAGCACAATCCACGGAATAAGCTTGTTTTTTGTCACGGTGTCTAGGCTTTGCTCAATTAGCCAAATTGGAAACACAAGTGGTGATAGGGAAAGGCAAACCCTTTGGATCTTGTGCTTTTTTGCAAGCTGGCACAAAACATTGGATGTCACAAGAATTTTTTGCTGCAACGTCTTTGCAGTATCTTTTATTGCAATTTGGCAAAAGTCAAGTGTTACTGATGGGCTTGGTAGTCTTGGGATGATCCTATTTGTCATCTTGACTAGCTCCATCAGATTTGCATCCGTGGTGTAGCAAACTAAAATTCTAACATCAAATCCCTGTTTTATTGCCTCAAGGCAGGAAATCGCGGAGAGCTCATCAAAGATGCAACACAAAATCTGTTCCTCTTGGGAATTGTACGGAACTCCGCCGTGGCCTTTTTCCAAAAATATCGAAACATATGCGTTCTTTTTGGTAAGATAGCAATGGATTAGACTGTCATGTTTTGCTTCAGTTCCAGGCTTGCATTCCATGTCTACAGTCTTTTCAATTAGTGCAGATGTTGCAGCAATCTCTACGTCTTTTGGCAAATAACCAGATGCATGACCTTCTACTTTGACATAGAAAACATCGCCCCGCAACAAAAGGCTGCTGCCAATTTTTGCAATAGTAGATACTATTTCATTGAATTTATTCTCAGTTCGTCTTGCAATGGAGACTTGGCCTACACCAAAAAGCTGGTTTATTGCAGACGATGCAAAGACTGGATCGTTTGCATCTATTATTATGAGATCATCGTCCGTTGTAATTGTGGAATATCCATGATTCTGAATTTTGAGAATTTTTTTAATGTTAGATACTAGCAGACTTTGCTTGTTTTTGGCAAAAATCGACGGAAAAACAACTACAAATGCAGGTTCATTCATTTTTTTTCATGCCAAAACCCTGCTTATAATTCTGGATGATCCCTCCAAATAATTATAAGACAAATTTTCACTATACATACAGTTGTACACGCAAGAAGAAATCGACAAGGTTAACACTCGACTTAAAACCCCAGAAGACGCATTGAGGTGGGCGTACGAAACATTTGGCGACAAAATTGCCAAGGCGTCAAGCTTTGGCCCAGAAGACAGCGTTGTCACTGACATGATTATAAAAGTAAATCCAAAGGCGAGATTTTTCACATTGGATACTGGCCGACTAAACCAGGAAACCTATGACGTAATGGACGCAATAGCAAAAAAATACAATATCAATTTCGAGGTAATGTTCCCAGAAACTGCGGCAGTAGAAGAAATGGTCGGTACAAAGGGGATTAATCTGTTCTATGATTCAGTGGAAAACAGAAAGCTCTGCTGCGAAATAAGAAAGGTCCGCCCTCTTAACAAAATTCTCTCAACACTAGATGCTTGGGTTACAGGCCTGAGACGGGACCAAAACGAAAACCGATCCCACGCAGCAATGGTGGAGCTAGATCACCTCCACGGCGGAATAGTAAAGGTAAACCCAATCATAGAGTGGACATGGGACCAGGTATTATCGTACATTAAAGAGCGCAATTTACCATATAACAAACTCCTAGACCGTGGCTATACCAGCATTGGCTGTGAGCCATGCACCAGAGCGATTAAGCCAGGCGAGGACCTCCGTTCAGGTAGATGGTGGTGGGAGTCTGATACACATAAAGAGTGCGGCTTGCACATGAAACACTGAAGGCATGGACGCAATACGACCACACGGCGGAAGACTGGTAAGCCGAATTTCGCAAAAAAACACGGCAGGAATGTTTTCCATTTCTATTAGCGAAGATCTGGCAAACGATGTTGAAAACATTGCAGACGGAATTTTCAGCCCACTGGAGGGATTTTTAGTAAAATCAGACTTCGATGGTGTTGTATCAAAGGGAAGGCTGGCAAGCGATCTTGCATGGACCGTTCCAATAGTTCTTGATGTGGACAAGGAAACCGCACAAAAGGCAAAGGACTCGGGCGATGTTACACTAAAGACAACCCACGGAGAGTTTGCCGTATTACACGTAGAGGAAATCTATACCTTTGATAAAACAAAAACATCACAGGCAGTCTACGGCACAACTGATGTGAATCATCCAGGCGTTGCAAAAACAATATCCATGAATGACTATCTTATCGGAGGGAAAATCGACTATGTCACGAGGCCTGGCGCAGACCCAATTAGAAAATACAGGCTAACCCCAACTGACACAAGAAAGGCATTCTCACATGCAGGCTGGAAGACCATAGCTGCATTTCAGACTAGAAACCCCCCTCATGTTGCTCACGAAATGCTGCAAAAAGAGTCGTTTTTGTCATGCGACGGCGTATTTGTAAATCCATTGATCGGCAAGAAAAAATCCGGTGACTTTGTCGACGAAGTAATCTTGGAATCATATATCACCATGATTGAGAATTATTACCCGAAGAACAGGTGTACGCTTGCAACCCTGCACACCGAAATGAGATACGCAGGACCAAAAGAAGCAATTCACCACGCTATAATGAGACAAAACTATGGCTGCACCAACATCATAATTGGCCGAGACCATGCAGGAGTCGGCAAATACTATTCCCCGTTTGCAGCGCAAGAAATCTTCTCTGATTTTCCGGACTTGGACATAAAGCCTTTGTTCTTCCCGGCATTTTATTATTGCAAAAAATGTCTTGCATTTACAAACGAGCGCGCATGTCCACATTCTCCAGACTTTCATGAGCAAATCAGCGGAACCAAGCTCCGACAAATCATCGATGAGGGCAAGTCACCATCTGAATATATCATGAGACCAGAAGTGGTCAAGGTAATCCAGTCATTCAAAAGGTCGTTTGTAGAATGAAATTCCTAATCTTATTCTTACTTGCAATGTCTTTGGCCATTCCTGCATATGCAAATGAACACAGCAACCCATCGCTGTCATTAGAAAACATCAGCGTTCCACCAAGTGACTTTAACAAAATGCGAGAAGACATCACAATAATTCCGCTAAAAAATGAACATCCCGTCTCTTGGCAAGTCACTATCATTAATGAACTCCTTTACTCAAATCCAAACGGAAACGCCGTACTGCGTCTATATGATGCAAAAATAGAAAACAAGTTCGTCGAAATAGGTATGGGGAGTCCACCTGAGCGAAAGTTCTGGGTTGCAATCAATTTTCCAGAAGAAGGATATCTACCTGCAACAAGGATTGACAAGAACGGATGGTTCGATGGAAAAGACGTGGTTATAGCATACGGCGACTCGCACGGAATTATGGTTAACAACGGCCAAAGAACCGTAGTTGACGGAATTGATCTAAAAAACTTTGTAGTTGGTGGCTATTCTGTGTATGGTATAAACGAGCCAACCGATCCTCCGGCAATAAACTCTGGAACGTTTACCGTGGGTGTTATGTCTGGAGATGCATCAAAGAATCCATTTCATTATTATCCGTTCTTTGTGGCAGGCGGAGTTGGTGCCCTGATCGGCGTACTATTGCTGACTAAGCGCCGTTCTTCATAGAATAATACTTGCAGAGCTTTTTTATTTTGCAGACATCACACATTGGGGAAATTGGTTTGCAAATGTTTTGGCCATACATGACAAATGTGTCATTTATCTGAAGCCAGAATTTTTTTGGGATTTTCTTCATTAGTTCTTGCTCTGTCTGCTCTGGCGTCTTGGTTTGGACGAGCCCTAATCTGTTTGAGATTCGATGTACGTGAACGTCTACAGGTATTGCAGGCTTCTCAAACGCATACACCAAGACACAGTTTGCCGTCTTTCGGCCTACCCCTGGCAGGCCCACCAGTAAATCCATGTTTTCTGGGATTTTTCCCTTATATTGTGTGTGAATTATCTTTGCTACTTGTATAATTCGCCTTGCCTTGACGTGATAAAACCCAATTGAGTGGATAATTTTTTCAACATCCTTTACTTTGGCCCCTGCCAATTCCTTTGCGTTCTTGTAGCGCAAAAACAGTGATTTTACGACTCTGGCAGTGTTCTCGTCTTTGGTTCTTGCCGACAAGATAGTACCAATCAGAATTGCAAACGGATCTCCTTGCTCGGATTCACGAAGCTCCCGCAATGCAGTCATTCTTGGTGGCTTGACTGCATTCATGGTTTGAATCATGCCGGAGAGAATCCTCTGCATGATTTTTTTTGTGCATATCCAATAATAAACCTGCAACAAGTATTATACTGCCAAAAAGCAATTCATACCATGGAGCTAACAAGAGAAGAAGAGCTTGCACTAAAGGGTGAATATGGAGAAACACTAGAGACTGCATATAGAATTTTGGTTGCAACAGGCGAGGCAACAAATGCACAAAAACTAGTTCCAATCAAGTGGGCACATCTTTCCGGCGTCAACTATAACACAATTGGTGACGCAGGGGAAGAATTTCTATCAAAATTATCCCTAGATGCCAAGGTAAAAGTGATGACTACAGTAAACCCAATGGGCTTTGACTTTGATTCCGTATCAAAATATAATTTGTCAGAAGAATTTGTACGAAAACAAAAAAGCATTGCAGACTCGTACAAGAAAATGGGAGTCATTCCTTCTTTTTCGTGTGTTCCATACGAAATATTTGATCTGCCGGAAAAGGGAACGCAGGTCTCTTTTGCTGAAAGCAATGCGGCAATCTATGCAAATTCGATTGGCAACCTAAAAACAAATAAGGAAAGCGCATTTTCTGCTTTAGCTAGCGCACTTTCAGGCAAATCACCATATTCGGATCTTAGGATTGCCGATACACCAAATCTTACAATTCGAATGAGGCTAGAAAATCCAGACGAGCTTGAATTTGGAATGCTTGGATATTTTGCAGGCAAAATAGCTGATAATGCAGTGCAGTTATCTGGTGTTTCAGGCATGGATAGGCGTAAATGCAAGGCATTGTGCGGTGGGATGGGCACATCTGGCAGGTGTGGCAAGTTTATTCTAGGAGAAGAAACACCTGGCTCAGAAAAAGTCGACTTTGACAAAAAGGAAATGCAAAAAATCCATGATGAGCTAAACACCGCAGACAAGGGAGATATCATAACCCTGGGCAGCCCGCAGCTTGGACTGCAGGAAATTGCAGATCTTTCCTCAATGTTAAAGGGGCGTGAATTTTCAAAGCGATGCATGGTTTTTTGCCCAAGAACTGTCCAAGAGCATGCTAGAAAGCTCGGATACACAAACGAAATAGAGAGAGCAGGCTGTGAAATTCTCTCTGACTGTTGTACGTGTCTTTCTCCACTTGTCGATAAAAACGAGATAGACTCTGTTACTACAAACAGCATCAAGGGAGCATATTACCTGAATAATTCTAATGGCGTAGGTGTAAACCTCAAACCACTCTCGCAAATAATATCAGATGAAACAAGATGAAGGTTATTGTTGCAGGAAAGACACAGGGAAAAATTCTCAAGACAAACATACCGATTAACTTTCTTGGCACAGTCGACAAAAAAACGGGAATAATTCATGATTCAAAGCATGATCTGTTTAACATGCCGATGAAGGACTCAATTCTTGTTTTTCCAAACGGAGTTGGAAGCAGCGTCGGGGCCTATACCATATATTCAATAAAATCAAACAATTCTGCACCGGCTGCTATGATTTGCAAAAAAGTCGACTTGACTGTGGCCTCTGGATGTGCCCTTGCAAACATCCCACTTGTAATTGCAAGTGAGCAGGAATTTGACAAACTGCAAAACGGTTCCAGCCTCACACTAGACACTGATTCTGGCAAGCTATAGATCTTCTCGAATTATTACGCCGCCTGGCTTTGTTTCCTTGAAGATTATTCCCTCAAATGAAAATACTCTAGTTTGTTTTTGCATCCAGCATTTTGAGGGTAGGCCGGCTTTTTGGCAGGTATGATCTAGAAATTCTTTTTCTGTCCAGCCGTATTCCACCGGTACCTGCGGCAGTAACAATCCAGAATTGTATCCCTGTTTTATTATCAGGCCGTGCCGTCCGACTATGATCTTGTCTGGGAGTATGGCAGGATCATTTACGTGTATTTCTTCTGGGGGTGTAAGCACTGTAACCTCAAATATGATGTTGCCAAGCTCCACTTTTTCCACTGGAGAAAACCTTGGATCTTCTGTTGCAGCTGCAATTGCTGCCTCTGGCAATGATTCTGAGATCTTTCTTGGCAGGGCAAATCCAATGCAGCCTCGTAGAACATTTTTAGAGTTTAGTGTAACAAAGATTCCTGCATCAAAGGACAGTCTTGTCTCAATGTCTTTGCCAAGAGCCAGTCTATTACCACTACTGACAAATTCTGTCACAACTTTTCTTGCAATAGATACTAGAAGCTGGCCATCCTGATCTGTTATGCTAAATGATGCCATTTATTTCTGCAATTAATTTTTCCAAGTTTCTAATATGAGTTCCCACCCAATAGATATGATTACAATCTTTGCACTGCCAGAACTTTTCCACAGATTCTGCAATTCTTGGCGGAATTTTTTCTATTATTGCATATTTTTCTACCTGTTCTAACATACCGTTACACAACGAACATCTAGAATAGTCAATAGAAAATTTCTCCAAGTTTATTTTATGCGCAATTTCGACTAGCTGCTCTTTTTCTGTGTCTGTCTCTAGCTCTATTGTTGTAATGTGGGACTGGACTGCATTTGCCGCAAGTCTAGAGTCTCTAGTTATTATGATTCGATTTTCTTTTTTTGCCGCAAGTATCAGGTCATTATCATTCATTGTATTGTGATATTTGCAGTCAAAGCCAAAAATTCGGAGTTTTTTTGCTATTGTTCCAAGCATTGCGTCTGTTAAAAAACTAGGGTGACTCAACTTTGGTGTTGCCTGATTCTGTAATGTGACTCTCGCCTGCAGGAAGCGCTCGTACAAAATCGTCAATGGTGAACTGTTTTGCAATGTCTTCCTGCAATTTTATGAATTCCACTCGTAATCTCTTTGCGCATTCTGTCATCTCGTCTAGTCCTGGTTCTATTATTGCATAACAAATGCAGATCTTTTTAATTGGTTCTGGCGGCCCGCACGTTATGATATATCGCTCATCATGATACAAAATTCCAACTGCAAGCTTCAGGTTTGGCGCCTTGATGAAATTTTTGTGGCCTTCCAAGACAAATGATCCTCTGGAGAGGAACTGCCCGCTTGGTGCTGCTTTTTTTACCTGATCTGGATTTATCCAGTATGCGCTCATGCCATACATTGCTTCGCGCCATGCACGACTAAAGCAGACAGTTGCCTGTGCTACTTCATTTAGAGAATCAAACGGCAATGATTCTGGAGTGCCCTTTAGAACAAAAAACGGTGAGCCGAAAATCTCTGCATGAAAGACCTTGTCGTTTTTTGCAAGTTGCTTTCGTATTATGGCTGAGTTTGACGACGAATCCCTGCCGCCAATTGCTAGCAGGCCATCAGATGTGTAAAACCACCTATATCTCTCAAACCATTCCTTTTTCTTAAATTCCGTATAAAAGACTGCCTTCTTTGTCTCTTGCGACTTGGACTTGAGCTTGTCAATTTCTTTTTGGTTTTTTCTTCTCAATGACTCGATTAATTCTATTGCAGAAGACTGCCTCTTTGCCTCGTTGAACAGAGTTGACGCGAGTGCAGGAAACGACGCGTCTGCCTTTATCTGGATTTTCTCATCGTCTATTTTGAGAAATAATATTCCTCTATCCTTGACTAGTTCTGCGTTTTGTGATTTTAGATTTTCAGATGCTGCAGGGTCAGTGATGTTTGTTATACCATGAGAGGAAAACGTGTATAGAGATTTTGCCACACTGGAGATTTTTTCCGCCTTTTCCTTTACCAGTGATATTGCCCTACTTTGCTCGTCTATTGTCGACTGGATGTCTGTAATTTTTTTGTCGAGTGAGCCAGATTTTATCTCCTTTCCCTTTTCAAGTATTATCTTTGAGAATATTTTGTCTAGGCCTTCCATGAAGCTTGGGGAGGGTTCTTGCTCAGAATTTGGTATTGTAACAGAAACTGGATATACATCTAGACCGTCTTCTGTTTTTACAATTGTAGGTGTATGGTTACCGGAAATTATTGTACCAACTAGGGTTTTTGCAGATGATACCAAATCTATAATATTTTGATCTGTGACTACATTTGCTGCAAGTTCAGGACTTACATTTGCGGACCGAAGTATTTCTTCAGCATATTTTGTCGGCAGGCCAAATGTTCTGCCAAACCATTTTGCAATCGGCGTTGTAATTGATTTTAATTCGACAAAATTCTCTGGAGTTATCTCAAAAATGTTGAGGCCTTTTTGGGGTGGTGGTGTATAGATTGTACCAACACGAAGCTCCCGATGTCGTACTTGGATTGAATGTAATAATGCCAAAACCTTGAGATCCTTATTACACAACAAAATATTTCCGTCGCCAAAAAACTCACAAATCAGGACAAACTCCTTATCAAACCCGGAAAATGTCAGATATGCGATTCGCTCGACTCCAATCTGCTCTATTTTGACCAGCTTAAGCCGCAATAGATCATCGCGTAGCCTTTTTACAAGTTTGTTTTCTTCCAAAGCCTCGATTTTGATTCCAGTAAACCACATCCCAATTGACGAGACCACCAAGAACAAGTCTGGCTTTTCTGGATGGTGCAGCTTGAATAGAATGCTGTTCTGGTTTATCGAATAAATATTGTTGACATAGTAATCTCGAGTTTTCTCAGAAATATTCCTGACCAAAAACGCAAGCTCTATTCCAGCTAGTCCCATGGTATGTCTCAGTCGTGCTCTACTAATGAACTGAGTGCGACCAAACGTTTTAAACCAGACTTGCTCGAGTCACCCTTAGAAATTTCATTGAAGCATCCAAAAAAGAAATCCCCAAATCCGTCGGATCCTGCTGATGACAAAGCCCCAGAGGTCGTACCTCCGACAGACAGTCAGGACGAGCTTGATAGGCGCAAAAAACTATTGGACAAATTATTCTGGATACGAATAGGGATGGCTGCAATTGGCGGCGTGATTGCAACGTTTCTGTTCGACTCTATAGATGGCGAGGAGCGAAGATGGGCCTCAATTGGATTTATGATTATAGTGTTTATCGCATCTGCTGTTATTGGCAAAAGTATGAAGATAGGACTACCCTCATCTGACAGAAAAAAACTAGTAACGACAGGAATCGGAACGTATGTGTTCTTGTACTTGTTCATGTGGATTTTATCGTACACACTGGTACACCTGCCGGGAACTGGCACTGCCCCGCTTAACCCAATTTAATATGTGGAACCACAAGACACCCGGAATACCTGACGAGGAATTTTTTAGAACAGAGGACGTCCCAATAACAAAAGAAGAGGTGCGCGCAATACAGATCAGTAAGGCACGTCTATCAGAGGGAGATACTGTCTATGACATTGGGTGCGGTAGTGGGTCCATAACAGTAGAGGCCGGCATACAAATAGGAAAGTCTGGCAAAATTTACGGGATAGACATTGACAAAAATGCAATAGATCTTACACGAAAAAACCTAGAAAAATTCGGAATCACAAATGTGGAGCTTATACTATCTGATGCTAAGCAGAAAATCCCGGAACTGCCATTAGCTGATGCGATTTTCATTGGCGGTACAGGAGGTGATACCAAAGATATTGTAACACTGTGCAATGATAAACTAAAGTCTGGCGCAAGAGTAGTAATTGGTGTAATACTGATTGAAACTTTGTATGCTGTACTGGATGTAATATACAAGCTTGAATTTACTGATGTTGATATTACACAGATCACCATATCCAAAAGCAAAAAGACTAGTACTGGAACAATGATGCTTGCAAGAAATCCGGTGACAATAATTTCTGCAACAAAGACCTAGATTCGCTTTTAACTAGGAAAATTTTTTGGTCTTACATGCATGATTTGATTTGTGTTGGGTGCGGGCCTGGCGATCCAGAGCTGCTTACAGTCAAGGGAGTAAAGGCAATTCAAGACGCACAAATCATTGCATGTCCTACGGCAAAAGAGGACAAGCCAAGTATTGCTCTTTCCGTGGTAGAATCGTTATTGGACAAATCAAAAATGCCGGAAATAGTGAACTTGGTCTTTCCAATGGTAAAGGACAAAGACACACTGGAAACAACATGGGAGAAAAACACGAAAATTTTAGCCAATAAAGTAATGGAGGGAAAAAAGGTAGTATACCTGACAGTGGGCGACCCGTACCTGTACAGCACATGGATATATCTACATCGAGAATTGCAGACAAAATATCCGAACATCAAGATCAACGTCATTCCTGGAATAGTATCGATGTTTACATTTGCATCAAAGGTAGGAATAAGCTTGGCAGAGGGCGCAGAGACCATGGCAGTAATCCCATCTTGTTATGATCTGTCGCGGGTAAAAGAGACAGCAAGAAACTGTGACACTATGATATTTCTCAAAGACGGCCGCTATTTTGATCAGGTCATAAAATTGCTTAAGGAAGCCGGCTTTTCTGATAATTCCATATTTGCAATAGGCCAAGATTTGGGTACGTCAAATGAGATTGTCCGCAAAATGACGCTGGGTGAGGTAAACGAAAATACAATGACTACGAAATATTTTTCCATAATGGTGGTAAAGCGTGTCTAGGGTTTACTTTGTTGGGTGTGGTCCTGGCGATCCTGATCTCATAACAGTCAAGGCAAAAAAATTACTACAAAAAGCGGGCGTTGTGGTGTATTCTGGTTCTTTGATTCCAAATGAAATACTAAAGATTTGCAAAAAGGCAAAGATGTATGATGCGGCTGGCCTAGTACGAGAAGAAATATTTGAGATCCTTAAGCAAGGCGTCGCCCAAAAAAAACTTACAATACGACTTCACGATGGTGATCCTGCAATTTATGGTGCCATTCGTGAACAGACAGACAATCTGGAAAAAGAAGGAATAGAATGTGTTGTGGTTCCAGGTGTTACGTCGTTTTTGGCTTCATCTGCTGCATTGGGATTACAGTTGACGTTGCCTGGAGTTACTCAAACTATGATTATAACACGTGCAGAAAAGCGCACCAAGGTTCCCAAGGAAGAGCAAATTTCTGAATTGGCCAAGCACAAATCTACAATGATTTTCTATCTTAGTGTACACCTACTATCTGACATTGTGAAGGAGGCAATTAAGGGCGGATACCCAAAAACTACGCCTGTGGCCGTTGTATATAGGGCAAGCTGGCCGGACCAAAAAATCATCACCGGAACACTAGAAGACATATCCAAGAAAGTCTGGGCGCAAAAAATTACGCGAACTGCAATTGTTATAATTGGTGATGTCATAAAGCCTAAGTCGTATGAATATTCCAAACTATATGACAAGACATTTAGTCATGGATATAGAAAAGCTAAGGTAAAAAATTAACAGTATTTTTAATTCCGATTTTCTGTAAATGTTTTTGGAATAATCTTGCATCTGCTGAAGTGTAGATTCGTAGTTTGTTACGGGGGGATTTTTTTATTCTTCTTGCGATGGTCTTTGCAATGTCGTCGGCGGGATCTACAAACTTGACAGATGGGAATCTTCTTTCTAACATTGGCAGTAAAAACGGCAAATGCGTGCTTGATAATGTGATTACGTCAATTTTGTTTCTTTTAATTTTGTCTTCAAGAACATCTAGTATAACTTTTTCACAATAATCTGGATTTGTTAGGAATTTTCCAGTCTCTACAAGTTTTATCAGTTTTGTTGCATCAATTTTTTTTACATATGTGTTATGAGATGATTTCCTAACGTATTCTGAGAGTTCTTTACTTTTTGTAGCTATTTTTGTTGTAAGAATTCCGATTGTTCCAGTTTTTGTAAGTGACACAGATTTTTTAATTGGTGGCAACACACCGATTATTTCAGAGTCCAAGTATTCTGGAAACAACACTGACGGTGTGTTTGATGCCATTATGATCACATTTGGATGAAATTTCTTTTCCAGTTTGTTGATTGTGTTATCTATTATTTTTTTTAATTCGGTTTTGGTTTTAGTCCCGTATGGAAAATTTTTTTGGTCTGCGAAATAGATTATTTCCGATTTGGTAAATTTCTGAATTGATTTTATGATGGATAGTGATCCAAGACCCGAATCAAAAACTACAATTCTTGCCATAGTTGGATTTTGAAAAAACCCAATTTACAGTTTGTTAGCTAAATTTAGTACCTAGCTCACTAAAATGCACTAATTCCATTAAGAAGAAAATCCAAAACGGTGGTTCATGACCGGCTTCGAGAAAAATTGGGCACGTCAGGACACTGCAAGTGTGGCAGACAGACTTCGAGACTCTGTTAAACCACAGGGCGCATTGAAACCAAGAATTCAAACTGCAGTCAACAAACTGCAATTACAAATCTCAAAAATGGATTCAATGTTAAACAAATTGCACGAACGTGACGCTCAACTATTCAAACGAATCGTAGCTGCAATGCAACAGCATGACACCAGCGCAAGTCGTGTCTTATCAAACGAACTAGCTGAAATTCGTAAAGTCACAAAGATGCTAGGCAATGCAAGAATGGCACTAGAGCAAGTACAGTTGCGCCTGACCACCATCCATGACTTGGGTGATGCAATGGTAGCAATAGGTCCAGCAATGTCGACAATGAAGGGCCTCAAGTCCTCACTAGGACGCTTTATGCCAGAAGCAGACGCAGAGCTAAACTCTATGACACAAACACTCAGCGGTCTGATGATGGACTCACTGGCAGGCGATGCATTCAATGTCGGATCTGACGTTTCAAGCGAAGAAACCGAAAAGATCTTACAAGAAGCATCAGCGGTTGCTGAACAGCAAATTGGCGACAGATTCCCATCTGTTCCTTCACCATCTGGACTTTCGTCCCAATCAAGCTCCTCTACTTATGAGTAGATTGATCGGCGAAATTCTTTTTGTTTTTACTAATTTTCTCTGAATAATTTTTTCATCATATTAGTCTCTCTTACAATGTTATACAAATGCTATACATACACAACTAAATTGTTACGATAAAACAATTTAGACTATGCCTATACATTGAAGACATTTCTAGTAACAGTAACATCATCAATTTGAACGATGATCTATAGACCTAGATTATGGAAATGACACTGCAGAGGATAGAATTGACTCTAAATCTGATAATTTGATCCTATTTTGGTTCATAGAATCTCGACTTCTCAGAGTCACTGTATCATCCTGGAGTGTTTGGTGGTCTACCGTTATGGCAAATGGAGCGCCTACCTCATCTAGCCTTCTATATCTGCGGCCAATGGCTCCAGAATGATCCAAAAATGCGTCATACTTTCGTTTTATCACAAGAAAAATCTCATCAGTTTTCTCCTTCAAACCATCCTTTTTGACCAAAGACAAGACCCCAACATGTACTGGTGCCAAATACGGCTTAATAGAAAGCACAATTCTGTCGTTTTCCTTTTCTTCACGCAAACCATGCTCTAATATGGTGTACAAAGAGCGGTCAATTCCCATTGATATCTCAAATACGTGCGGCAGGACCTTTTGCTCATCATCTAATACTTCGAATTTTTCCTTGGATTTTGTAGCATGGCTAGTCAGATCATAGTCAGATCTATAGTTGCATGCTACAAGCTCAAGCCAGCCAATTGTTGTTTGCACCTCAAAGTCAAACGCAACAGTGGCATAGAATGCCTTTTCCTTTTCTCCCAGTCTGCGGAATCGAGATTTTGTCATGTCTATTCCTGTTTTCTCATAAAACTCAGTCAGCAATCCGAGGTAATACGCGACAAACTTGTTTGGCAATAATCCAGAATCTACTGCCTCCTGACACGTCATGGCTTTTAGAGAATTATCAATCCACAGCCGAATCGTCGTATTTTGAACTTGGGTGAATCGATCCAAGTCGTTTAGCTTGGCAGGATTGCAAAATACCTCAATTTCTGCCTGGTAAAACTCGCGCAATCTCAATAATGACTGTCTAGGTGATATTTCGTTTCGAAAGCTTTTCCCAATTTGGGCAACTCCAAGTGGCAATTTGCCACGCATTGTCTTGAACAGTCTTGGAAAATCAACAAAAATGGACTGGCACGTCTCTGGCCTAAGGTATGCTGTTTCTGCCTCCGGGCCTATTTCTACCTTGAACATCATGTTGAACTTACGGGCACGCTCAAACTCGCCCTTGCACTTTGGACACCGGATATTTTTCTCTGTGACAACCTTGTCAAATTCATGCAGGTCAGCACTTTCTGGGATCTCTATTTTTGTCTGCTCAAAGATAAGTTTGTCCACCCTATAGTTTAGTTTGCAGCTAATGCAGCGTACAACGGGATCTGCAAAACTTGCCAGGTGTCCTGATGCCTCAAAGACAGACTTTGACATTATCTGTGAGCCATCTATCTCTAACATTCCATCACGTCGTAATAATTCCCGTCTCCACAATTCAATGAATTTAGTCTTCATTGATACGCCAGACGGGCCATACTCCCAAAATCCAGCCTGTGCATCTGCATAAATCTCACAGCTAGGAAAGTAAAATCCACGCTCCAGTGCAAGCTGCATTACACTATCATAGTTCATTACAATGCTATCCTATATAGGAATAAATTCCAAGCTATGCAATCTCTTTTACCTTTTTAATATTGCCAAAATCATCACGCGTGCCATCGATTGGCGTCTCTAAAATTATGGGAATGTCTTTTTTGTTCGCGAGCTTGACTACAGATGCCATTCCACGCTCACCAATTTTACCTAGACCAATGTGTTCATGTCTGTCTAGGTTTGATCCAAGCTCACCCCTGGAGTCATTTAAGTGTAAAATCTTCAAGTTTTCAAATCCGACTCTATCATCAAATTCCTTGAATGTCTCAGACACGTCCTTTTCTGATCTTAGATCGTATCCATATGCAAACGCATGACAAGTATCAAGGCAAACACCAAACCTATTCTTTGGCTTTAATCTAGAAAATATATCCGACCACTGGGAAAAATCAGATCCAACAGAATTTTTTTGCCCTGCAGTATTCTCTAATAATATAACAACATCGTTTTTTACCTCTGCTGCCTTTTCAAACGCCTTTATTAGCTGAGATATTCCTTTTTCTTCTCCCTCTCCCATATGGCTTCCCAAATGCGCAACCAGATAAGGAATGCCAATTTCTCCACACCTCTGGACTTCCTTTACCAAGACAGAAACAGACTTTTCATGTGTGGCAGAATTTGGTGAGGCCAAGTTTGGCAGGTATGGCATATGAGCAACGGTTGCAAGTCTATCTATTTTGCTTACAGATAGTTTATCCTTGAATTCCTGGGCATCATTTTTTGAAATATCTTTTGCAGTCCACATTCTTGGGCTGCGGGTAAATATCTGAAACGCGGAACACTCTCGTTCCACTGCATTATCAATTGCTGCAGAAAGTGAGCCAGAAATGGATACATGCAGTCCCACTCGCATATTGTTTCCCAATACCATCATAATTTAAACCAAAATCAGGCTCTGATTTTTAACTAGAAATTGTATTATTGTATGTATGAAGCTTGGAACGGAAGAGATTGCAAAATATCCATTTCTCGCAGAGGCAGGAAACTATCTGCGCGAAAAAGGATTCACGCTAGAGCAGTTTGGCAATGATGCGGATCTCAAGCCAATAATTGATCTAGCATTATCTCGAATCCAAACAGCAGCAGACGGCAAAATCTTCAATTCTGATTTTTCCATCAAAAACTTGGACATCGAGGTCTTTTCCTTTCTTGTAGCGGTAATACTGCTCAAGCAGACTAACATGAATACGCTAATCAAAAGATTCTCTCTGGCAGAGGCCAGACGTGCAGAAAAATTCCTAGAAAAAGACCTAATCAACTCTCACACAAACGAGGAGCTTGCAATCAAAATCATCAAGGATCTGTTCTCAATGAATGTCACAAAGTCAGCAGATTATTTTGTCATACCTGCGTCTGATTATCTGATGCATTCGGTGCATTTTCACGAACAAGAATGGAAGCTAGTCAACAGACTAGTAGATGACGGAAAAGTTTTCCTTTCCGCACATGAAACTGTCCGCCTGATACGAAAAGAGCTTGATAATTTCATTGCAAAAAAAATCCAATCTGCAAACATTCCTAGTATACCAGAGTCATTTAGAAAGCCAATTGAGACTCTATTGATACTGGGAAAAAAATTCACAGTCCAAATAGTGGAAACAACAGAACGACCACCATGTATCAAACACGCCCTGGAAGTACTACAGAAGGGCGAAAATCTCCCTCATTCCGGCAGGTTCATGCTGGCAACTTATCTTCTCAACAAAGGCCAAACGATAGAAGAGATTGCACCTCTTTTCAAAAACGCGCCAGACTATAACGAGAAAATCACACTATACCAACTAAAGCACCTCGCAGGAAACTTTGGAAGTGGCACCAAATACGCATGTCCTTCATGCGAAAAGCTGAAAAGCGAAAATCTCTGCTTTGCCACCCCAGAATGCGCAAACATAATCAATCCATTACAATTTGGGAGGAAAAAAATCCCAAATGCATGATAAAGACGTAAAATTCCTAGAGGAAGCATTCAAAAAATACTATTTTGATCACTTTGATCTGATTCATACGCCAAAAAATCCAGAGATGCGTGAGTTTGGCTATCAAAAGTTCAATTCCGGTATGATTAGACATATCTCGCTAAAATCAGACAAGGAACTGCACCTGTTGTTGATGAAAAACATTCCAGCTGATGTATATTGTTCTAATGCACGTTATTCATTCCCAAATTTACCAATGGCAGAAAAAGACTGGCAAAATGCAGATCTCATATTTGACATTGATGCCAAAGACCTACATCTGCCTTGCAGGCAAAATCATACGATCAAAAAATGCACCTCTTGCGGCAAAATTGGCAATTCCGAGTCATGTCCACAATGTAATGCAACCAAGTTTGAAACAGTATCGGTGTTGTGCAATGACTGCATTGCCGGGGCAAAAAAAGAACTCGACAAGCTGATCACGATTCTAATCAGTGACCTTGGCATACCAAGGGAAAATATTACAGTTTATTTCTCAGGAAACGAGGGGTTTCACGTCCATGTCACATCAGTATACGAGAACCTAGATTCTAAGCAGAGAGCAGAACTCATAGATTATCTGACATTTCGCGGAGTAACACCGGAAACATTTGGAGCTCGGACAAATTTTGCAAAGTCAGTATTTCCAGACCTAGATGACAAGGGCTGGCTGGGCCGAGTATCAAAGGCAGTATTTGGTGCAAAATCAAACAAGGCCAAAATATCAAAACAGATAATATCTGAAGGATATTTCCCCTTTAAAAAAAAGATAGAGTCGCTCCAAAAAGAGTTGGGCGCGCAAATAGACCCAAATGTTACAATAGATGTTCATCGAATATTCCGACTAGGCGGCACAATCAACTCCAAGTCAGGCCTTACCAAGATGCTTTGTACGGATATTGCCAAGTTCAACCCAAGTTCAGATGCCTGCTTTATTGATGAAAGTGAGGTTTCCGTAATTACCGACTGCCCAGTATCGTTTAGGCTTAAAAACAAAAAGTTTGGTCCATACAATAAAGAACACCTAAGTGTGCCTAAATATGCCGCAGTCTACATGATTTGCAAGGGCTGTGCAAGCATCTCATAGGCGTACAGCATCCCGAAGACATTAATCTATCCAAAATTGAGCAAAATTTGAATTTGTACAGTTCCTCAAAGTCCGGTTCATCACCCCCAGGCGCAGGTAAGCTGATCCGACTTGGCATAGTCGGCATAATTGGAATCATTGTTTTCGTAATGGTAGGAAACCAGGGAGTCATGCTATCAATGAATATGACAGAGTTTGGAGACCAGTTCACAAGGCCATTTCAATACTCCTTGATCTCTGCAGTGGTCTTGGCCGCAATAGCCCTAGTCAACGTAGATGCCAAGAACCGTTCCTCAATAGTTTGGTATGCAATCCATGTAATGGTGATGTCCCTAAACAGAACAGCACAGGATCCAGTAACCAAAAACATTTCCAACTTTAGGGATTACAAGCTAAGTGTTCCGCAGTTTGCAATTTGGCAGATCACCAAGATCTTCCTCTTTGGCGCATTCTTTGTCAATATGACGTTCGGCCTTGCACTAGTATATCTCTTAGATGGAAACGATCTTGGTTTGGAAAAGCTACCAAATCTGTTTTCACTACCGTTTATCACCCCGCAGTCATCAGAAGCAGCCCTCACAATAATAGAGATAATTCCGGCACTAACGATTCTAGTCCCGTCCCTTCTAGGTGTAATTGGAATAAGGTTGGGGCTCTATGTTGGACTGCACTCTATAATCAGGGTAATCACATCTTACATTTCCGATTCATCCCAAGGCAAGCCCAAGTACCTCAACTATGTTTCCATTATGGAGGCAGTCATAGGAATCGGCATAATCTGGGCTGGAATCAACATGTTCTTTACTGATAAAATCGATTACAATACAAAATACGTAATTGGTGGAACACTAGGCGCAGGCTTTGTCCTAATTGCATTTGCCATCTATGACAAAATTCGCTCCAAGGTCCTGACTCATCCAATAAAGCGCGACATTTACATCCGGGTTTTTGCGCTAATTGCAATTGGAATTATTGCTGGAACAGTAATGGCGGTAAACAACAGCATTGCAGACACTCGCAAAATCGAATACCTAGGTCCATACACCCAGCAACAAATCACACTGAACCGATACCTAGGAGAACTAGACAAAATTACCGTAACCCCAAATGATGTTAAGCTTACATCGATTTCTCCAAACAACATCAAGTCCTACATGGAGCAAAACCGCGATGTCCTGGATTCTATTAGGATCTGGGACTGGGAGGCTGCATTTGCCAAGCTAAAGCCGGAAATCGGCCTAATCCCGTATATCACATTTGGAGACAATGACATTTTGCGATTCAACAATACTCTGTACTGGACTGCATCAATGAAGCCAGTAATACCAAGCACAGTTAGTCTTGAAAATAGGTGGTACAACGAACACCTAGTTTACACACACGTACCAGATGGATTCCTTACTCTGGAGGCAACAACAGGCCAGTCAGTTAAAGCCGCTGATCTATTTTCACAAAGGTCTATTTATTATGGAGAGGGTGGGCTGTTCCAGGAAACATGGTCTGCATATGCAACCAACCGTGGGGGCACAAGTGCAGAAATCAATAATGCTATGTATTCAGGCGCAGGCGGAATAACACTGGCACCGCCACTAAGCTGGGTCTTTGAGCCTAACTTTTTACTCTCATATCCAAATACATCAGTCCATGTCATGAGATACAAGGATGTCTATGACAGAATGGAAACACTATACCCGTATTTCCTGTATGATCTATTTGGACAAAAGCTAGACATCTATCCAGTCACCGATGGCACCAGCACATATTGGCTAGTGCCACTAATAATCGGATTTGACACTAATTCAGTGCCATGGTCCATGGGCAATCCGTATCTCAGACTGGTAGGATTTGCACTTGTGGATACATACGACGGCGACATTACTTTACTCAAACACGGCGATGATTATTTTGCAGATATATTGGAATCCCAATATGGCGACAAGCTTTTGCCAATTCCGTCTTGGCTTACCGAGCAGATTCGTTATCCACAGGAACTATTCACGTGGAAGACAGAAATGTTCAACATTTACCACGTAACTGACACAGAGACATTCATCCAAGCAAACACATTCTTCCAGATTCCAGAAAGAATAGATGCATACTATATTCAGGCAAAGCCTCCTGGATTTGACAGTACTAAGTTCCTAGGATTATTGTCATTAGAGCTCCGAGACTCTAGAGGAAAAAACCTCTCTGGATACATGATAGTGGAAAATGACCTGTCAACACTTGGTAACATGCATTTCTATCAAGTCCCACTCAACTCTACTACAAAGCTTATCGGACCTACTGCGGTCAGAGAGGCACTAGAAAAAGACAATAATTTTGCACAGCTAAAGACATTGCTTAGAACTCCAAGAATTGGAGATAATATTCTGTACAAGGTAGGTGAGCATGACGTTTACTTTATTCCAGTATATACTGCAGGTTCTGGAGACGGAGTTGTAGCACAATTAGGAACAATTGCCGCAGTCGGAGCCGCATTCAATGGGGAATATTATGTCGGATTGGGCAACACACAACAAGAGGCCTTTGAGGCATATCTTCAAAAGCTGGCAGGAGTAGTTCCGTCATCTGTAACATCCAAGCCGGAGCCAGGATTTGACAAAGAGGCAAGAATTGCCAAGATAAAGTTGACATTTGAACAAAAGGGGTTGGAGATAGTCACACCTACAAGCCTGTCTGTGCCCCTGTCGTTTAAGGAAGGTGAAGTATCACTATTCTCACAAGTTGACGCCGAAGCAACAGACAAGCTACTGGATGAATTCCTAGACGAGTTTGTACTGCAAAAGACAAGGCGAGTCCTGATATGGCAAGAACAAGACACCATCAACATTGGCGTCCTATCGACAATGGAAGGCGTACCTGAGCTTCATTATATCTCCGTGATTGTGGGCAAGTAATCACAAATAAAAGAAGTATTCCCTAAATTTCTCTAATGTTGTTACTAGTGGACAATGGCTCGGTATTTACAAAAAATATTGTCGACTTTTTGGACTCTGCAAAAACAGATCATGCTGCCCTGCCGTTTGACAAGTTACAATTGGCGGATCTGAGTAATTTTGACTCCATAATTCTTTCTGGGCGAAGGCACAACGACCAGAAAATGAATGCACTAAACTCCAAAATCATCAATCATTGTATAGCTCAAAGCAAACCAATGCTTGGGATTTGCTACGGAGCAGAAATTCTTGCCCTAACAGTTGGTGGTACCATTCGTAAAATGTCCTCAATACAAAAGGGACCAATCACCATACGAACAACACAACAAAACCCATTATGCAGTGGTATAATCCAAGTGTACCAAAGCCACAACTATGAGATATCCACACTAGGCAAATCCCTCATACAGCTAGCACACTCTGATTCCTGCAAATATGAGATAATCCAATACAAGAATTCCAAAATCTATGGAACACAATTCCATCCAGAAATGACCCAAGATGGCTTGTCCCTAATTGAAAAATTCATCAGACTCTGATCAGTATTAATACAAAACATTAGGCTCAAAAAACAATGAGTGAGCACGAGCTCTTACTTCCACAGGTAATTGAGGAAAATATTTGCCTTCCACTAGCCATAAGTGCCGTCTCAAAATACTGGAACGTTAATCTACCAATATCGGAGGCAAAGGAAATTGCAAAAAAATACCCAAATGTTCGGGGGAGTATTCTAATTGAGGGAATCGAGTTAGCAGAGCGACACGGCTTAGGCAGCCTGATTTTACACTCTACTATACTAGAACTAAAAAAAATAATAGACATGGGAATTCCACCCATTGTTATTTTACCGGGGCTGTACGAGATAGTCCAGCACGCATCAGTAATTTCTGGCTATGACGACTCTGAGAGGACAATAATCCACTATATACCACAGCAGGACCAAATCGGTGCAATACCACAAAAACAATTTGAAAAACTCTGGCAGGAAGACGGAATGCTGATGATATTGCTTGCTCCGCCAGACATAATCTCCAAAATACACGTGGATAACAAGTCCAAGGAAAAATCAAACCGGCTCTGCTTTGTATCTGAGAAGCTAAACCTGCAGGCAAAGCAAGACGAGGCAATAAAGTCACTAAAGGAGGCAATCACACTTGATGCCTCTAATTCTACGGCATTGTGCCTTTTAGGCGGAATATTCAATGAGAAAAATTTGGCAGAATGCGTTTCATTTTACCAAAAAAGCATTGACTCTAATAAAAAATGCTATCTGGCGTATAGGGGACTAGGCAACTATTACCTCAAAACAAAACAATACGAAAAGGCTGAATCAAACTATTCTTCTGCAATAGAGATAAACGAAAACAGGTTTGGCCCAATCTACAAAAACCGCGGAATTGTATACATGTCGCAAAACAAAAACAAGCAAGCAAAGCAGGACTTTGAAAACTATCTAAAATATACTCCAAATGCTAAAGATCGTGACGCCATAACCCAAGCAATAAACGAGATGTAGTTTATCTATAGATTTATCTCAAAATATAGACGAAATATCTATCCAAAATATTTTTGATATTCCTGTTCTAATTTACTTGGAAATTTCATGATGCCTCTAAACCATTGATTGTAATCTGTCATCTCTGAATCATTCCAGGGATATTTTTTTACCTCGGCATACAAATTTTCTTGCTTACTAATCAAATCCTCTAATTTTTCTTTATATTTTGTCTCACTCAATAATCCCCCCTCAAAACTTTTTTTAGTTGACTCAAACTGCTCATCTAACTGTGAAAGCCGTTCATTGAATTTTTGTTTTGGAGACACATCCACATTTACAAATCCAAAATAAACTAGAACTCCAATTATTACGGCAACTGCAAATATGATGTAAATTGTCTTCATATTGTACGTATCTTAGTCATGAATTTAATTTATAGAACTATTATTCTTCCCAAAATTCCCCTCAAAACATACTGAATCAATAATGCGGTGTGCGGGATTTGAACCCGCGACCTTCAGCTTGGGAAGCTGACGTCCTGCCAGGCTGGACTAACACCGCGCAGATCGGTTTCTGCAAATTAGCGTTAATATAGTTTTGAGAATATTATACTACCATGGATGCCAAGTGCCCGGAATGCGACAGGACTGCAATACTAGACGATGATGTAACGCGGGTAAAATGCCCGCACTGCAATTTTGAGGCCGACTATGACACGTATTTGGAAATAATGAAGGATAAGGCAGTCAACATGTCGATTGATTATCTACCAAAAAGGCCAGGATTATAATTTACCAGAAAGAGCCCTTATCTGAGCAGTCAAGGTGCGCACCGCAATTACTGCAAACCATGTGGCATGCTTGCATGTCGTCCATTTTGTTATTGCATCTGGGGCACATAATTTCTTCTTTCATAATTGTTTATTGCGGATCATTTGCTTTTATTTTTTCACATGGTTTATTAGCCGGCCAAAAAAACTGAGCAATACTTGGCTAACTTTAAGCTAACAATATCGGACAAAAATGGAAAGTCAGTCTCCAAAGAGATTAAGGACAAAGAGGCAAATACCTTCATTGGATTGCATCTTGGCGGAGAGGTTGACGCGGCAATTGCAGGCCTTGCAGGAAAACTTAGAATCACTGGAGGTAGCGACAAATCCGGAATTCCAATGAGAGCAGACATCTACGGCTCTGCAAGAAAGCAGGTCCTCATATCAAAGGGAGTTGGCCTAAAACGAGTTAGTGATGGCCAAAGAAAAAGACGACTGATCCGAGGAAATACAATTTCCGAAGAGATCTATCAGCTGAACTGCTCCTATGACGGCGAGATCAAAATAGAAGAAGCACCTCCGGTGGAAAACAAGGCATAACTTAACATAGTACAGTTTTCGAAGTTTTTCATTGCATTGGCGTGAAACTTTACCTGATTGGTATGTAAAAAAATATGGTCATCAACCATGTGTCAACATTGGCACTGCAGGCCATGTAGATCATGGCAAAACAACGCTAATCCAAGCATTGACTGGCCAGTGGACCAGTGTTCACAGCCAAGAACTAAAGCGAGGAATCACTATTCGCGTTGGCTATTCTGATGCGGCATTTTACAAGTGCAAAAAGTGCGAGGTACCACTTGGTTATTCAACTACGCCGACCTGTCCTAATTGCGGAAAGGAAAGCGAGCTGTCCAGAGTAGTCAGTTTTGTGGACAGTCCAGGCCACGAAAGCCTCATGGCAAACATGCTTTCTGGCGCCGCACTAATGGATGGGGCATTGCTTTTGGTTGCGGCAAACCAAAAAGTCCCACAACCACAGACAAAAGAACACCTCCTAGCACTGCAAATTCTTGGAATCCAGCAAATTGTCATTATTCAAAACAAAGTTGATCTAATATCATATCAGGATGCGACTGCAAACTATGCTGACATTGTTAAGTTTGTGAAGGGAACCAAGGCATCCAAGTCCCCAATAATTCCAATTTCCGCCCAATCGAGACTGAACATTGATGCTTTGATTGGCGCAATAGAGGAAACAATTCCAACTCCGACTAGGGCAGAATCCAAAGAGCCAGTAATGCATGTGTTAAGATCATTCGATGTGAACAAGCCTGGAACCAAAATCAAGGATATCAAGGGCGGCGTAATTGGAGGAAGCCTCACGCAGGGAACATTCTCGATAGGTGATGAAATCGAAATAAAACCAGGAATCCTGAACTCCAAAAAGAGCTCTTATGAGCCAATCCGAACCCAAATCATCTCTTTGGGTACGGCTGCAGGAATTGTAGACAATGTAAAGCCTGGAGGATTAGTGGCGATAGGCACTAAACTCGATCCATCAATGACGCGAGGCGACTCGTTTGTCGGAAGCGTCATTGGCAAGCCAGAAACACTACCAGATAATGCATCCGATGCGCGACTTGAGGTAAGCCTCTTTGATTCCGCAGTTGGAACAATGAATGACATCAAAGTACTACCAATACAGGTAGGAGAGTCACTGCGACTAAATATTGGCACTGCCCCCGTCTTGGCAAAAGTAGCCAAAGTCAAATCAGAAAAAATCGAGGTACAGTTCAAGCGACCAGTATGCCTCTTTGAAAAAAGTAATGTTGCGCTGAGCCGCAAAATAGAGGACAGATGGAGACTAATTGGTGCAGGAATAGTTGGTTAAGGTAATATGCGATACGAGCTTTCTAATCCATCTAGCTAATCACCGAATCAAAAATCTGGCCACACTTGATACAGACATTGGAGAAATCCAGTTTTTGGTGCCAGATATTGTTATTGCAGAGCTAAAAAATCTTGCAAAAAGAGAGGAAAAAACCAAAGAGGCGACAACTACCATCCAATACATCAAGAATTTCCAGACAATCAAAATTGGCGGAAGTTTTGCAGACGACTCTATTCTGTCTCATGTCAAAGATACAGGCGGCGTAATTGCAACAATAGACAAGGCCCTAAAATACAAAATTAAAAACCACGGTGGCTCTGTCATATCAATAGCAAACAACAGAATAGTGCTTGAAGCCAGCAAAGGTTTAACTTGATTATTCCAGAATTATATCCATGGAGTACAATGGAGTGCAAATCAAATGGTACGGCCATGACACATTTACATTATCGTATGATAATCTGACTGTCTGCATTGATCCGTACCAACTAGAAAAAAAAATCAATGCCGACATTATTCTAGTATCGCACAATCACTTTGATCACCTAAGCAATGACGATCTGCAAAATACATCCACAGAGAAAACCACAATCATTGCAGCAAAGGAATGCCTAGGCCAAATCAAGGCAAATAGCAATCAGGTAATTGGAATAGAACCAGGCGAAGAAAAGATTGTTTTCGGCATCAAGATAAGGGCAATTCCTGCGTACAATCTTGACAAGATAAATCCGCAAACAAACCAGCCGTTTCATCCAAAGCAGGACAAAAAGGTCGGATTCATCATTACGATTAACAATTCGACGTTTTATCATGCGGGAGACTCTGACTATATTCCTGAAATGAATGAACTTTCACCAGACGTGTTCTTTGTACCAGTAAGTGGAACATACGTCATGACTGCAAAAGAGGCGGCTAGCTCTGTTCTGGGAGTAAAGCCCAAGCTTGCAATACCGATGCATTATGGAAGCATTGTTGGAAACAAAGATGATGCAGAGTCTTTCAAAAAACTTGTGAGCTCATGCCAAGTTCAAATACCCACAAAAGAGTAATAAACGCACTTTGGGCAAAAAACACAATTGCTTTCTAATAAAAGACTATTCTCTGTAGGTAGCTTTGAGTTTTACCTACACCACTTGCTCATAATTGGAGTTTTGTCATTATCATTTTCCATATCTGCAATGATCCGAGGCCAGCCAGCAGAGTACGGATTTCATCTAAACGAGTTTGATCCGTTTTTCAATTACAGAGCAACCCAGTTTATAGTAGAAAACGGAATCCCTGCATATTTTGAATGGCACGACGACATGAGCTGGTATCCGTTTGGACGAGATGTTGCAGGAACATCCCAGGTCATGTTACATATTACCACTGCAGTTCTTTATGGCGCATTTGGTGGGGATTTGTATGGATTTACAATTGTGTTTCCTCTGGTTATTGGCTCACTAACTGCAATTGTTGTATTTGCACTCGTCAGGGTAATTGGCGGAACCACCGCTGGCTTGTTTGCGGCACTTATGTACTCTGTATCGTTACCAATAATCACAAGGGGCTCGCTTGGTTGGTTCAAGTCTGAACCATTGGGTCTGTTCTATGGATTGCTTGCAGTGTACCTATTTTTGAGCGGAATAAAATCATCCTCACATAAAATAGCTGCAGCAAAGCTTTTTGGCGGAGGAATACTGCTTGGCTTTGCGTTTTCGGCATGGGGAGGAACCGACTTTTTTGTCCTTCCAATAGGACTTTTCATCTTATCATTACCGTTTACCAGAAAGGATACGAATTTTCTGAGATGGGTAATACCTCTGTTCATATTGGGTCTGGCGATCTCTCTTATGCCACTTGAAAGACCAGGCCTTGGATTCTTTGGCAAGGCAAGCGGCCTTTTGATAATCGGCCCGACGTTATTCCTGATCGCATCATCATTTATCCAAAAAATTGCTGGTGAGCAAAAGGTGCAACGCTATACTGCGTTGTTTTTAATTGCAATAATACTTGCCGGAGTCGGAATACTCTCTACAAACGTGTTTAGCCTGCCTGCCTTTAGATACCTTAATGCAGTAAATCCGTTTTTGACCACACTTGATCCTTTAACTGACTCTGTAGCAGAGCACGCCACAACCACGATATTTCAGTCATTTTTATTCAATTCTGTTTTTATGGTGTTTGCCGGAATCGGGATCTGGCTTATCTTTAAGAATCTCACAAATGTCGCAAATCAGCGAAGAGACGTCCAAGTATTTTCACTAATCTTCGGCCTACTTGGCGTATACATCAGCTCCGCATTTATCAGACTAGAATTGTTCTCATCTCTCGCACTTGTGATATTGGGTTCTATCGGCCTTGCATTATTGACAAAAGAAATTTTCAAACCCGTAAGGCAGGAAAGCAAGAAACTAGTCAAATCCCATCCAACGACGATCAAGATTTCATTTTTTGTTGTAATTACAATATTTCTGATAACACCATTGATGGTGCCAGCAAGTGCAAACTGGGTAAATGGTGGAAAGGCACCACCAACAATACTGAACGGCGGAAGCAACTTTTTAATTGCAACAAATGACTGGCTTGATGCCATGACTTGGCTAAGGGAAAAAACACCAGATGATGCAGTTGTGGCGTCATGGTGGGATTATGGTTATTGGATTACGACGCTAGGTGAGAGAAAATCCGTTGCAGACAATTCTACTTTGATTGATTGGAGAATAGAGCAGCTAGCTCAGGCATTTTTGAGCACGCCTGACCAAGGATGGAAAATACTACAAGAAATAGACGCTGACTATGTTCTGATCTATGTGGCAGCACAGAGAATCAATAGTGAAGATCCTCCACTATTCTTTGTCCAGGGTGGTGGTGATGAGAGCAAAAAACAATGGTTTATGAGAATTGGTGGTTTTGACTCTCAACAATTTCTCTATGATGATGGCATTAGTTCTACTCCAGAATTTTGGAATAACACTCTACTAGGTAGAATGATACCATTTACTGTATATGGCTATGTTGATCTTGCAAGCCAGAGACAAGCCGACTCTTATGTTTCGGGATTTACCCCAGTGTATCTTGATGACATCAAGTATCCAAAAGAAGGAAACGGTCCACTAAAGCTGGCGTACTTGTCTCCTGGCTTTTTCATAAAAGAATCTGGAGCAATCAACGGTGTTCTGATTTATGAAATAAACAAGGACTATGTACCATCAGAAGCTCCAATCGCACCGGCCACTACACCGATAACCCCCATTGAAACTCCAGAGTCGAGTAATCCCATTGCAACAATATCGACAAACTTTGGTGATATTGTAGTTGAACTAAATCCAGAAATCGCGCCAAACACGGTTGCAAATTTTGTAAAACTAGCTGACTCGGAATTCTATGATGGAACACTATTTCACAGAATCATATCCACATTTGTAATACAGGGAGGAGACCCAAATACAAAGGACCAGCCACCAGGAACATGGGGAACTGGTGGACCAGGCTATAGCATAGATGCGGAAATTAGTAATCTCGAGCACATAAAATACGCAGTGTCGATGGCGCGCGGAACCGACATCAACAGCGCAGGATCACAGTTCTTTATTATGACTGGCGATGCGCCATTCCTAGATGGCAAGTACACAATATTTGGCAAAGTTATTCAAGGTCAACAAGTAGTTGACAAAATAGCATCACTGCAAACTGATCTGAACGACAGGCCGGTTGACTTTGAGGCGGCACGAATTAAAAGTATTAGAATTTCCTAGTCCTTGAATTTGTTCATTATTCTGTAGCGAGCGTACTTGTCGTCTGGTGAGAATTTGGCTGGGTGAGCCGTTATGGTTTTTGCTTGACAAGCGGGACATTCTTCCTTTAATGTGTATTTTTTGCACTCTGAGCACTTGCGGAGCTGGAACTTCAAGTTATCCTTCCCTTGTCTTTTTTGACTCTTCTCTGGTAAAGCTAAAGATGCCGTTGTTCTTTTCTATGATTTTTTGAATTTTGTCAAGAACTGGCTTGAGCATTCTTTCCGCTGTCTTAAAGTCTGGACCTGTGACACTTAGTCTGTATTTTGGTGCTCCAATATAGGTAACGGAAATGCTTGCTGTCTGATCACCAATGGAATCTAAGATTGCGTTCTTGATTACTTCAACACCGTTTGGCTGGCTGCATGTCAGCTCACAAATTCCGCGTATCTCAACAGATGGCGGCTTTATCTTGGAGCTTGTCTCTTGTATTGCAGATTCGGTCTTTTTTGCCAGCTTGAGCTCATCTAGTGCCACAATTCCCTTCGTCGCTACATCCAAAAACGCGTCATAAACAAAATCATATTTTGAAAAAATTGCATCCTCTAGCTTTTCAATGTCATTGTCTGTTAACCCTGCTGACGTCTTCACCGCATCCAGCAGTGTTATGCCTTTTTCAATTCTTTTTACCTCAAGAAGCTTTTTCTTTTGTTGCTCCTTTGATACTTGTTTAAGTGAAAGATCAATTTCGGATCGGCCGGGATTCACCTTTTTTACTAGGAGGACCTTTTTTTCGCCCTCGCGCACAAACTTGTTGACAGAGCGAACCCAACCGGGTGCAATCTCTGATACGTGCAAAAAGCCCTGCATGTTATCATATTCGTCCAGAGTTACGTATGCTCCGTGATCAGTCAGCTTACTGATAGTTGCAAGAACAATCTCACCTATTTCTGGAAGCTCCTGAGTTTGAGTGACCAATGCAGCTCTGGCTTGGGCTACATAATTTAATGTTGTCTAAAAATCAATACCTTTTTTTGCGCGGATTCCTTTCTGAAATGGATGTTTTATCTCTCGCATCTCTGTGACCAGATCCGCCACATCCACTATTTGCTGTTTTACATGATTTCCAGTCAGTACAAGAGTTACTTTTTGAGGCCTGATTTTTATCAAATCTAAAACATCTTTAACATCAACTAGCTCCAAATTTACTGCATAATTGATTTCATCTAGGATTACAATGTTGTATTTTTCTGAAAGAATTTTCTGTTTTGCTATCTCTATTGCCTCTTTGGCGATTTTTTGGTGTACTTCTTTTGGAGTCTTGTCATCCAAAATACCAACAAAGCCCTTTCCTACTGCTGTTAGCTCAAACTCTGGCTCTAGTCTCTTGGAAGAGCTCATCTCGCCATAATGCCATGATCCTTTGATGAACTGGATCATACAAATGGTGTGATCGTGTCCTATTGCCCGAAGTGCCATGCCTAGTGCGGCAGTGGTTTTTCCCTTGCCATTGCCTGTATACACAATTACAAGACCTTCATCCATAACCAAATAACCATTTTAGGCTAGAAAAAGATTGGTATAGTTCTAATTTTAAGAGAAAGAAAATGAAAATCCCCAGAATAGTAATTGCGGGTACCACAAGTGGTGTAGGCAAGACCTCAATTACCTGCTCTATCATCTATGGAATCAAGCAAAAGGGATATTCGGTTCAGCCGTATAAGGTTGGCCCTGACTACATCGATCCTACGTATCTTTCCGCGATATCCGGCAATACTGCAAGAAACCTAGATTCGTGGATAATGGGCAAAGATGCAATACTTGAGGGCTTTGCAAAAAACTCCCAATCCGACATTTCTGTCATAGAAGGTGTGATGGGATATTATGATGGATTTTCCGGGGCAACAAACCAGTCCAGTACACATCATATTGCAACAATTCTAGAGTCGCCAGTCATCTTGGTCTTGGATGCAAGCAAAACCGCACGCTCTATTGCAGCAACTGCATTAGGCTATGTAAAATTCCATAGAAATTCCAGAATTATTGGCCTAATTCTTAACAAGCTTGGAAGCAAAAAACACGAAGAAATGTGCAGGTCAGCGCTTGCGCCACTAAAAATTCCTGTTCTTGGTTGCATTCCAAAAAATTCCGAACTATTGTTAGAATCACGCCATCTAGGACTAATTCCTGCAGTAGAGCAGGTGCATCTCAAGGAGAAAATCAAAAAAATTGCAAAGACAATCTCTGTGAATCTGGACATTGAAAAGATAATCTCAATTGCAAATCGCGCCGGCACAATACCAAATCCATCTGGGCAAAAACCGCAAAAGCCAAAGGTAACAGTAGCCGTTGCCCTTGATAAGTCATTTAATTTCTATTATTATGATAACTTTGATTCGCTGCGTAGAAATGGCGCAAAAATAGAGTTTTTCAGTCCAATTTCTGATGATTCTCCGCCTGAATGCTCTGGAATTTACATTGGAGGAGGATTTCCAGAGGTGCTAGGACAGCCACTTGCAAAAAACCAATCAATGAAAAAATCGATAAAGAAACTAGCAGAGCAAAACATGCCTATATACGGCGAATGTGGAGGACTGATGTACCTTACAAAATCAATTGAATATGATTCTAAAAAATATTCAATGGTGGGATTATTTGACGCCGTAACAAGCATGGAAAAGAAAATGACACTAAACTATACTAGAGCAAATGTGGTCTCAAACTGCATAATTGCAAAAAGCTCAACAAGATTGTTTGGCCATGAATTCCATTACTCCGAGCTAAGCTCAATACCCAAGGATGCAAAATTTGCATACGATCTTTCAATTGGAGTTGGAATCAAAAACAAAAAAGACGGACTGATCCAAGATAATGCTTTAGCGTCATACATGCATCTTTATTTTGATAGGGCAGCCCATGCTAAAAATTTTGTAAATAATTGCATGAAATTTTCTAAAACCTAACCTTCTCGAATTATCTTAAAGAGAGCATTGACAATTGCAGAGGCACAAGGAGTTCCACCCTTTCTACCCTTGTTTGTAATAAACGGAATGTCCATCTTTTGCAGATCTTCCTTGGATTCTGCTGCACAGACAAATCCAACTGGTACGCCAATTATTAGGCCCGGTTTTGTTATTCCTTCTTTCACCATCTGAATTACTTCTAGGAGGGCAGTAGGAGCATTGCCAATCGCTATCACTGCATCGTTCATCTCTTTTGCCCTAATTCTCATTGCCGTTTGGGCACGGGTTTTACCTAGTCTTGTTGCTTCTTTTACAACAACTGGATTTGAAATGTCGCAAATGACGCTTGTCTTAAAGTCAGCCAAGTTTTGCTTGTTGAGAAGGCCGATTATTCCGTTTACATCAACTATGATATTCTTACATGATCTTAGGGCGTCAAGGCCTGACGATACAGCATCTTTGTGAAAAACTAATCCATTTTTGCCTGCAAAGTCAAAGTCGGCAGTAGAATGAATCACTCTTCGCACTATTTTCCATTCATGTCCTTTGTATGGGTGTGGGCCGATCTCACGCTCTATTATCTCCATGCTTTCGTCTTCTATTGATTGGCCTTTACTAGTTTGCATTCTCTGCCTCACGTACTCGCTCTAAAACAAAATCGATCATCTTATCATCTGTTCCAATATGTTCTGTTATGATGGTTTTTTTTAATGTGGATTTTTCTAGTGCTGGATTGAGATCTTGGTGAATGTCTCTTTTTACATGTGCCCCCTCATGCAGAAAATAAAACACAATTACTAGGACTTCGGGATTGTTCTTGTCGCATTTTTGTATTCCCTGAGCAATGTTTGGCTCTTCTATTTCCAAAAAACAATGTTCGACATTTCTGTAGCTTGGTCTGAGATTATCAATTACGTATTTCATTGAAATCTGGGCGTTTGGGTCCTTGCTTCCATGACCTATCACCAAAACATCCACTTTGTTATTTGATAGTGCAATACTGTTTTTCTTCAAGGCCAATTCTATTTTGGAGTTTACAATCTCTACCATGCTCTTGTGCATGGACATTGGCTTTGTCACCACGAACTTGACCTTGGTTTTTGCCTGAAGTTTTGCGGCCTCTGTTACTGCATTTTTGACTTTTTTTCCTGGATATAGAAAATATGGAACTATGGTCAGTGCATCAATTTCCTCTTTATGGCAATTTGTAATTCCTTCCTCAATATACGGCGGAACCACTTCCAAAAAACAGTAATTCACATAGGCATAGTCTCTCTTTTGCTGGATCTTTTTACAAATGTATTCCAGCTCATTCTTTGCCTCTTGCTCTCTACTTCCCCTATCGATTAGTAATAGTCCACGCTTCATTTTTCAATCCTTGCTATTGCAATTGTAAGATCTGGCGGGAATTTCTGCTTTTCAACGACTAGTATTCCACCTGAGCTCTTGATTGCGGCAGCTTCTGATACGCTTGGGGTTCCCTCATAGGCCTCCACCATCTGTGAGGGATTTGGGATGGTAACTCTGGCAAGCTCCTCCCTATCAAAATATTCTAGTGGTATTTGCATGTCTTTTCCAGCATCGACTAATCCTTGAACGTCTTTAGGTTTTTTGATTGAAACAAATCTTGCTATGCATTTTGCGCTGAGATCGTGTTTTGCCAGAGTAAGGTTGAGGCATTCTTTGATCTTTTCTTTTGAGGTGTCCCCATGTAACCCAATACCGACAACAAGTGTCTTAGGTCTGTATATCACAGAATTTTTTGCAATTATGTCACTAATTATCTTGTCTGATATGATCAAATATGCCTTCGAATCTGATTGCATGAGTTGATCGATTGTTTGGTAGATTGTGACGTTTTTTGGCAACTCTGATTTCCACCAGTTCTTTTCTCCAACCTCTTGGTATATCCCAATTTTTTCCTCATTTACCATGAAGGCACTGATTCTAGTGACACTAGAATCGTCCTCTATTTCCCAGCCAAACTCTTGGCCAACCAAGTCCACTGGTATGGTTTTGTTTACGTCTGCTGCCGTAGTTACTACTGGTGTTGCGCCAATCTTTTTGGCAATCTCTTCTGTTAGCTCGTTTGCTCCTCCTATGTGGCCAGACAAGGCTGAAATTACAAAACTTGCCTTATCGTCAATTACTATTACCGCCGGGTCTACTTTTTTATCCTTAAGAAATGGTGAGACAAGCCTTATTGCCGCACCAAGGGAAAATAGACAAACCAGGCCATCGAATCTTCCAAAAAGTTCTGCCACTTTGACCGAAGTTTGCTCGTTGTACCATGTTGCAGAAATGGCATTATTCTGAAATTTTGATGGCGCAAAGATTTCCCACCCTGGGAAAAATTGTTTGATTGTAGATGCAATCCTGATACCATTTTTTGTAATTGCCAAAATTGCAACTTTATCCATGTCTTGCCGTTTTTTGTTGCTAGATAAATTTTCTTGTTAGGGATATCTACCTAATGTATGACCATCAAAATCAAAGAGAATTACGTCAATCTCAACTTTATTCTCAGAGTGAGCGCGCATCTGCTCATAGGCTTCCTTGCAAACACCGGTAAAAAATCCACCTATCTTGTTTTTGATTATGATTTCTTGGACATGTCTTGCGGTGTTTGCTTTTTTTATATCTTGTATGACTTCTTGACCGGCATAGTATTTCTGCGCCATTTTTGCCAAAAAATCCATGTCTACTTTGGAGCCCTTTACATGAGTCTGCTTTACGCCCATTGCAATCTTAGTTAGCTTACCTATGAATCCGGCAACATGTGCCTTTTTGATTGATTTTTTGGCACACTGCTGAATTGTATATCCAGAAAAATCACCCATCTGAACAAAACAATGGTCTGGCAGCTTGATCTCTTTTTTAGCAAAATCTTCAGATCTTCCACCTGTTGTCAGAACTACCGTGTTGTCTCCCATTGCAACGTTGACATCAAGGCTTTGACGTATTGATGCAGCAAATGATGCTGTAGAATATGGAATTACTATACCGGTGGTACCAAGAATCGATATTCCATTTATAATTCCGAGCCTTGGGTTGTCTGTCTTTGGTGCGATCTCTTTTCCCTTTGGAACAGAAATCACAACTCTTATTCCATTTTTTTGCAATACTTCCTTTCCCACTTCTGTCAAATTTTGAATTATCATTTTCTTTGGTGTGGAGTTTATTGCGGCAGAGCCAACTTCGAGGCCTAAACCAAGCTTTGTTACCCGCCCGACTCCATCCCCACCATCAATTTCGATCTGGCCTGTGTTGTCTGTTATTTCCAAGTCGACAAATATTTCTGCACCATGTGTAACATCTGGATCGTCTCCTCCATCCTTAATCACGGAGCATTTTGATGTGATATCGCTAAATTCACAGCTTTCAATGTTGATTGTTATTTCTTTTTCTTTTGGTAGTGAAACCTTGATCGAATTGATCTTCTTTTTTGTAATTATTGATATCAGAGCTGCTCTTGCAGCCGCTGTTGCACATGTGCCTGTAGTAAAACCTGTTCGCAGTTTTTGGCGAGGTTTTTCAGTTTCAGTCACAATGACTAATTCTATTTTTGGATAATAACTCTTATTGGATTATTTGAGTATCTCTGAAATGATTATCCACATTGCTATTGCGCCAAGACCTCCATATAACAACAAATGTGTCATCTTATGTGATACCGGCCTCTCTTCTGACTCTCTTAACTCGTCTACATTGACTCCAAAATTGCGTTTGAGTCCTTCTCTATATGCCTCATAACCAAAATGCACTTCAGAGGTCTTCTTATCATAATACTTCCAAAACTCGGTCTGTGCTGTTTCTACGTCTCTGTGTGTAGAGTTGTTCTTTTTTCGCTCCAGCTTTAGGATTTGATATGCTTGCGTTATTTCTTTGAATTTCTTCTCAGCATCGCTGTTTTTGTTTCTATCTGGATGATACCTAAGTGACAGTTTTCTGTAAGCCTGTTTTATCTCCTTATGTGATGCATCTTTTTGTAGTTCGAAAATTTCATAGCACTGAGCTACATTCAATGATGATTCTAGTCTGGTTTAACATTTAAAATTATAGTTGATTTTCCTAGTTTGTGGCAAAACAACTCACAATTGCGATCTCTGGCTCTACCGGATTTGTAGGGAAAAATCTTAGACAATTTCTCGCAGATCAAAACATTCCAGTAATTTCCTTGTCAAGAAAACAACACATGCATTTCAAATCTGAAAAAAACATTATTTTTTCAGATTTGGATGATATCCCTAAAATGAAATGTGATGCACTAATTCACTTGATTGGTATTGGTGCTCAAACCAAGGATGCCGATTATGAACTGATCAATGTCAAGCAAATACAAAAAATCATTCGATTGTGCAAAAGATCACACATAAAAAAAATTGTTTATATAAGTGGTCTAGGAGTTAGTGACACTACAACATTTGGGTATTTCATATCAAAGCTAAAGGCAGAACAATTAATCATCAAGTCAGGTCTTGACTATACAATTCTTAGATCGTCGTATATTATTGGGACAGATGATTCTCTATCAAAAAATCTCTCAAAGCAAATCAAGCAAGGGACAATACGAATACCTGGCTCTGGGCTGTATAGGCTACAACCTATAGCAATCCATGATGTCTGTAAAGTAATTTTGAATTGTGTTATGAACAAAAAACTCTCATGCCAAATAGTTGATCTGGTTGGCCCAAGGACAATTAGCTTTGAAAGCTATGTAAAAAAATTCATCAAAGGTAAAAAAGTAAAAATTAAAAAAATTCCTCTGGAAGAGGCCTATTTTACCGCACTTAATAACCCAAAAAAGATCCCATATGGAATTGATGATCTCAATATTATGATTGGTGATTTTACGTCTAGTCACAAAAAACTAGAAAAACTCTCTGGAATAAAACTAGGATTTCCTGTACTATAGACCCGCTGCCTTTTTGAGAGTATCCGCCTTGTCTGTTTTTTCCCATGGTAAGGCAACATCGGTTCTTCCAAAATGACCAAATGCTGCAGTGTCCTTGTAAATTGGTCGCTTTAGATCTAATTGGGAAATGATTACTGCCGGTCTCATGTCAAAGTGCTTTCGCACGAGATTTTCGATTTCTTCCTCTGGGATTTTGCTTGTACCAAAGGTATTTACCATTAGGGAAACTGGCTCTGCAACACCGATTGCATATGCAACTTGGACTTCACATTTTTCTGCCAAACCCGCGGCAACGATGTTTTTTGCAATGTACCTGCACATGTAACATGCTGATCTGTCTACTTTTGATGGGTCTTTACCAGAAAATGCTCCGCCACCATGCCTGCCAGCACCACCATATGTGTCTACTATGATCTTTCTTCCTGTTAGGCCGGAATCTCCTGGTGGGCCTCCGATTACGAATCGTCCTGTTGGATTTATGTGAATTTTGATCTTGTCATTCCACCATTTACCGCAAACTGGCTTGATGATCTTTTCGATGATCTGCTTTCTTATCTCATCATTGGTGACTTCTGGGGCATGCTGAGTTGAAATCACTATGGCCTCTATTCTTTTTGGCTTGCCGTCCTCATATTCTACTGTGACTTGGGACTTGCCATCTGGTCTTACCCATGGTAATCCCTTGCTTTTTCTCAGCTCAGATAGTCTTCGTGTAAGTTGATGTGCAATCAGTATTGGCAATGGCATTAGTTCATCTGATTCGTTTACTGCATAACCAAACATCAATCCCTGATCTCCGGCGCCTTGATCCTTGTTTTCAGTTGCAGTTACTCCTTGTGAAATATCTGGGCTTTGCGCATGGATTGAAACCATGACACTACATGTGTCTGCATCAAAACCATATTCCGGCTTGTCGTATCCGATTTCTTTAATTGTTCTTCTGACCACATCTTGGATGTCAAATTTTGCTTTGGTTGTTACCTCGCCTGCAACTACGACAATTCCAGTTGTAGTCATTGTTTCTACTGCGACTCGTGAGTTTGGATCCTGTCGCAAAAATTCGTCAAGCAGAGCATCTGAAACCTTATCACAAATCTTGTCAGGATGTCCTTCTGTTACTGATTCAGAAGTAAAAAGGAAACTTCGTGCCATTAAGATTACCTACAGGTCGTTTTCTAGTTTGATGAATAATACGTTGTTTCCTCTAACTATGACCCTACCATAATTTGCAATAATTTTGCCACCGTGCATTTCTTCAGCATCAGTCATAATCAGGTTCATGTATGAATCGACATTGTCCATTTTACCTTTGTACTCTACCTCGTTCTTTAGTCGTACGGTGACTTTCTTTTTAGTACTTTTTTGTAGTGTCGTTAAAGGTCTTTTTGCGCTTACTTGTGACAATGGTTGTTCTCTTGAGTTGCTAGCTTGGTAACCAGAATAAAAGCCTTACCTATTTTATAGCAAAAATACTGGATTCGTTTATTTTTTGTATTTTTGTAGATTTCATTGGCATGATCAGAACGGGACTTGAAAAAGTGGATCAAATTCTTGGCGGCGGATTGAAAAGCTCCACAATCACTGATATTTTTGGTGCAAGTGGTACAGGCAAAACCCAGCTTGCACTACAAATTATATTGAATTCTATGTCAGAGAACAATAAAGTCTTCTATCAGGACACAACGGGAAACTTTAGGCCCGAACGATTAGTGGAGATGGCAAAATTTAAAGAAATGAATGCAGACTTTCTTGATAAAATCACTGTTGGAAGAATAACAAACGTAATGGAACAACAAAAAAGTCTTGATAAAATTCAGGAATCTGATTTTTCTCTAATAATAATTGATAATGTCACTGATCTTTTCTCGTTTGAATATCCAAAAGAGGAACAAATTCTTGAAAAGACAATACAATTTTCCACGTACATGAAAAAACTATCTCAAATCACATCACAAACAAAGATTCCAATTGTAATTACAAACATGATGCGAAAAGTTGACGAGCTTGAACAAGAAAACATGGATTCCATCATCTCGATATATACGCACATCAAGATCAAGCTTGCTAGAATGCAAGCAAACTATGAAGGCCAAGTAATTAACCCAATGAAAAAAAATCGCTTTCTATACACAATAACAAAACAAGGCCTATCTGATCTGCCTTAAGCTATTTAACTCTAGCATACATCTACAAGCCATGGCAGGAATTTTCGACTCCATACCTATGATTTCTGTGGTCTTGTTTGTAATTGGAGTTGTCGGAATAATGATCTATGAGCGAGCAAAGTCAAAAAAAGACGCACAACAAACTACTTGACTCTGTTTTAGAAAAGTTTCACAGCCTAGGTTTTACGAATCTAACAGAGATCCAAAAAAAAGCAGTACCACTAATAATTCAGAAAAAAGACTCGTTAATCATAGCGCCAACCGGTTCTGGAAAAACCGAGTGTTCGGTGATTCCAGTATTTTCGTTTCTATCTTCAAGCAGGCAGACAGGCAAGATAAAGGCATTGTACATTACCCCACTAAGGGCATTAAATCGAGACGTATTCAAAAGAATAATCAAGTATGCGGAATCAGAAAACCTGACAATAGAGATTCGTCATGGTGACACATCACAGGCAGACAGAAAAAGAATAACCGCTCTGCCGCCAGACATTTTGATTACTACGCCAGAAACACTGGTGATTTTACTGACACAGGAAAAAATGCTAAATGCACTATCGGAGCTGGAATGGGTCATAATTGACGAAATTCATGATTTGTTATCCAATGAAAGGGGCTCTCAACTGTCGCTTAGTCTTGAAAGACTACAAATAAACACAAATCACACAATCACAAGGATAGGCCTCTCCGCAACAGTTGGCAATACAGATGATGCTGCGAAATTCTTGGTTGGAACCAAGAGAAAATACCAAATAATTCGTGACAACACCATTCGAAAATATGATGTAGAGATCAAACACGTAAATGGAACCATTAGCGATGTGGCTGATTTTATAGTAGAATATCTTGCCAAACTAAATCTGGATTCCCCCGTGTTGCTTTTTACAAACACGCGCGGTGAAGCGGAATTTTTAGCATCAATTTTACGTGAAAAATCACCCGTCTCAGTTGAATTACACCATGGTTCTTTGTCACAACAAGTACGTGAAGAGACAGAAGACAACCTCAAATCTGGCAAATCGCGACTAGTCGTATGCACGTCATCTCTTGAGCTCGGACTGGACATTGGCTCAGTTGAGCTTGTGATACACTATGGCTCCCCAAGGCAGGTCTCCAAATTCATGCAAAGAATAGGTCGAAGCAAACACAACAAGCATTCTTCCGCCAAAGGTCTAATTGTAACGAACAATGTAGACGATGAGCTAGAAACAAAAGCAATCTTGGAGAGAATTCATGAAGGTTCTATCGAAGATCAACTGATCCATGACGGATCCCTTGATGTCCTCGCACATCACTTGGTAGGACTATCAATGCAGCTTGGTTCCATGTCAGTCATCGATACATTGGAACTGCTCAGAAATTCATTTCTCTTTAGAAATCTTACGATAGATGATCTGGTTGGCGTCGTTGAGCTGCTAGAATCCAACTATTTGATATTTTTTGACAAGGAAAAGATGATCTTTAAGAAAACCTCTAAGTGCTATAGGTATTATTTTGAAAATTTGTCCACCATACCTGACATTTTAAAATTCAAGGTTATCGACACTGTGTCAAAAAAGATAATCGGAAGCCTTGATCAGAGATTTGTAGGGGATTTTGGCGATCCTGGAAATGTATTTGTCTTGCGCGGCTCACAGTGGAGAATCATCAACGTCGATGAATCCTCACTAAAAGTAAACGTGGAACCAATTCGTTCAGGTGGAATCACGGTACCGTATTGGGAGGGAGAAAATATTCCAGTAGACTACAAAACCACATCAAAGGTGGGCAAGTTTCGAAGCAAGATACGTGCAGGCTCACTAGTTCTACCTGACAACGTTATCACTCAACTTGATTTGCCGATAATTCCTGATGACAAAACAATTGTAGTAGAATCCGTGCGCGGACAGGGGATGATAGTGATTCATAGCTGTTTTGGCACAAAGATAAACTCCACTTTGGCCACACTACTCTCATCAATGCTTTCTTCCAAGACAGGACTACAGGTAGATGCGCGATCAGATGCGTATAGAATTGTTTTATCCTCTAAGGGCCGAATCCTAGAAAATCATGTAAAGCAAATTCTTGTTGATACATACGATCTATACGAAATAGTCACTGCGTCATTAGGTGGAACACATAATGTAAGCTGGCGAACCTGGAATGTGGCAAAAAAATTTGGGGTCGTTGGACGAGGTGCAGTATATGAAAAAAAGTCAGCGAGATTTCTCTTTGAGAGATACATCAAAACCCCTCTTGTAAAAGAAGCCTTGAGAGAATTATTCCATGACAAGTATGATCTGGAAAAGACAACACAGATCCTAGATGACATTAAATCCCAAAATATTCAAATCCATTGGCTTGAGCAAAACAAATTCTCCAAGCTTGCCGATCCAATCTTGGATCATACTACAAAATATTACTCATCACCTAGTAGCATTGACAAAGGTATACTTGATTTGGTAAAAGCACGTCTCCTCAAAACCTCGCACAGGTTCATCTGTGCTAGATGTGGGAAATGGGAGAGAATAATGAAAACAAACGAAATAGAGAACATCCCAATCTGCCCTTATTGCAAAGCAAGGCAGATCGCTGTAACATTTTATTCTGACTATGATTTGACAAAAATCGTACAAAAAAAGGCTGCAGGAAAAATGATCACCCCAGATGAGAATCACAAGTTTTCCCGTGCATGGAAGGCGGCGTCACTTTTAGAAAATTTTGGAAAAACTGCACTCATAGTTCTGTCTGGATATGGAGTAGGAGTTGACACTGCATCAAGAATCCTGAGAAATATGGTTGATGAGGAAACCTTGTATCGGCAAATCTATGAGGCCGAGCGCCAGTACGTGACTACGCGGGGATTCTGGGATTAGTTTTTCTTCTTTATGCTTGAGTACGGAGTCAAGAACAGCTCAGTTCTTCCCTCCAAACCCTGCTTTGCAGTGACTCCGGTAACTGAGATAATCTCGCCTATGGTGCACTCATCTAATAATCGTGCTTGGTTTCTCCACCCTTTGAGCCAAATTTGGGCAGTGTCGTCCTCCACATACATTTCAGAAAGAGTTATTGTTTCTCCTGTCTTTGTTTGGACGTTTCTTCTCTCTGGCGCCTTTAGAATAATTGCCTCAATGCAATATGTGTTGTTGTCCGCCTTGATATCAGTAATCTTGGTTCGAAGATCCACAAGTTTTGGCAAGTCCTCGTCAATTTTTCTAACAAATGATTCAGAGTCTATTGTGACATTATTTCCATAAAGCTTAGATGGCATGCATTCTAGTACTTCTTCTTGCGAAAATTGCTCTGTGATGTTTGCAGTGTCGACAATGTTATAGAGTTGTCTTTGTTTATCTACACCCAAAATCATTTTCTGCCCATTTTCATTTTTATTCGAAGAAAGAATTCTGATTACCAGTGGTTCTACTTGTTTTTCTGCCTGAATATCCAGTATGGTTGATTCGTTTCCATGAATCTCAAGTTCCTGTTGGTTTATCTTTGCCTTGACACCAATGAGCCTTGCCTTGGTTCCAGATGGAATGACTTTTGGCATCTCTGAATCTGTTTTGCTCCACAACACTGCCCGCATGGAGCGATCGTCTTTTCCCTTTAGTCTGAGGCGCAAGGCAGTTCCAGGCATTCCTTTAAAGTTTGTAAATTCTGAAAATGTAATTGGACCATCTAGCACTCCAGATACTACCACATTGTTATCTCCCTCTTTTAGCTCAGAAACATCCTTAGTGATGGAATCAATGGAAGGAATTACGCTTTCTGTCTCTGTTCTTTCTATACTAGAACCGGAGCCAATGTTGACTGTTAGTTGACCATTGAGGTCGGACTTGACATATGCCTTGATTATCTTGATTAAGTCGCCTGGGCTTAGATTTGTCATCTCTGGTAAGTTTGCCTTTTCATCCCAGAGCTTCACTACTACTGCCGAGTCCTTGTCATATACAGTCATGTTTCGAAGGTAAAACTGAGATCCGTCCTTTCTTGAGAATTGTTTCTTTGGTGATACGTTGAGTACACGTGTCTGTAATGTCACTTCTTTTGCTCCTGCATGCAGGTCCTTGATTGCAATCTCGCTTTTTGGTGGCTCTGAGATTGTAATGCCAAAATCGGATGCTACCAAAAATAATGCACCTTGGTCTGTAAGATAGCCAGCACCGATCTTTTCCTTTTTCTTTGCGATCAGAGCCTCAACATCAGTTTTTGAGAGATCTGGTTTTTGCTCCAGCAATTTGGAAAGCAGTGCATCAAATTCAGACAATTTGATCTATCCATAGTTTGATTACTAATAAGAATTTCACTAATGTAAATTAAGAGATGGGATTACAGCAGATTAGTGTCAGTTACAACCAGATCGCTTTTCAAATCATATGGGAACCTAATGGCAGTGGATGGAATAGATCTTGACATCAAGCCAGGTACAGTTTTTGGATTTTTGGGACCAAACGGCGCAGGAAAATCAACTACGATCAAAATGCTCACAACTTTGATTCCACCAACAAGTGGAACGATTGAAATTTTGGGAGTAAACGCGATCAAAAACCCTCTAGAGGTAAGAAAAAAGATAGGAGTTGTACTGCAACAACCAAGCTATGAGCCAAACTTATCTGTGGAAAAATCTCTAGAAAAATATGGAATGATGTGGGACGTGGACAAAAAAACCCGAAAACAAAGAACAGAGGAGCTAATCGATGTGTTTGATTTAGGAGAAATAAGAAAGAAAAAGAACGAAGATCTCTCAATTGGACAGCGTAGGCGTGTACAGGTAGCTCGTGAATTCATGCACGAAATGGAACTTTTGTTTTTGGACGAGCCAACAGTAGGCTTGGACCCAAGCGCGAGGCGTAGGCTATTGAACTATCTAAAAGAAAAAGCAAATGCAGGCTTGACCATATTCTATACCACGCACGTTTTAACAGAGGCTGAATATCTCTGTGATGAAATTGCAGTAATTAACAAGGGCAAAATTCTGGCAGTAGACACTCCAGATCAGCTCAAAATAAAATTTGGACAGGAAAAAACAATCAAAATCCATCTTCTGGACAGACACGAGAGGTTATCACATCTATTATCGGGAATATCTGGGTGCACCATTGACTTTAACACTGGAACGGACATCATAATACAGTCAAACAAGGCGGAAATTGTACTATCACAGGTACTGTCGATCCTAATTGAAAACAATATTGCAATAGAGGATCTATCTGCAATGCCGACTACGCTTGAGGAGATCTTTCTTAAAATGGTCAGGGATACAAATGAATCCAACAATTAGGCTAGTAAACAGAAACCTGACAATATCCCTGAATCCTGGATTCCTAGTGTGGCAGGTATTATTTCCTATTGTGTATATTTTTGTGGCGGGATTTGCTTATACTACATTAATCGATTCAGTCCAATTCGGCGAAATATCACTGGATTATCCAGCGTTTATCGCATCTGGCATGATTGGTTTTAACATTATGAACAGTACGTTGGTTTCTGGAATCATAATCTGGAACGACAGAAAACATGGAATGTTTGAGCAAATTTTGGTTGGGCCATTTAAGCGCAGCCATTACATTTTGAGTAATATCTACACAATAGCTATTGTTGGGTTGATTAGTGCTGCATTGATCACATTGATTGGTTTTCCATTATTTTTCAAATCAGTCCAATTCAACTTGCTTACTATTCCGTTTCTTGTTTTTGCTTCCATTGTTGGCTCTATTCTGTTTGGCTCTATTGCATCAATAATTTCAACTAGGCTTCGATCCAGTGAGGGATTCAACGTAATAATCAACACGGTTTTTCTATTTTTTGCCTTTGTAAGCACTGCATTTTATCCCGCACAAGGAGCACCAGAGCCTCTGGCAACCGGTTTTTACCTAAATCCATTAACGTATCTAGTTGACATTATTCGTGCGGGAATCTTTGGGACATTTAATGAATTTGTCATACTTGAGATGGTAGTACTAGTCAGCGTTGCAACAATTTTGTTTATAATTGCAATAAAACTTCTCACAAAATTAGATTTGTAAAACAAAGTAGCCCGGCCCAGACTCGAACTGGGGTCAAGGGCTCCAAAGGCCCCTATGCTTGACCGCTACACTACCGGGCTTCCTATAATGACTCCTCAAAAACCCCTATTATGATATTTTCTATTACTTTCTGATTGTTTGGATCAGTTTTTTGTAAGGATCTTTCATTGATGCCAAAGTTTTTTGTGCATTTTTTTGTAAGGAACGGTTATCCGAGGACAAGAACTTTTCAATCTGTAAAATTATTTTATTTGGATTTGATTCAAGTATGACGAGTTTTTTTCTCACAAGATAATCTTGAACCAAGTTTGGTGCTGCATTGTACGATATTGTTGGAATTCCAAGCAAAGCAGATTCCGCAGTCATCGTTCCTCCAGATCCCACGAAGACATCCACATTTTGTAATAATTCACTACCAACTATAGTTCTACCTAGAATTCGAACTCTAGTTCCTAGTGTTTTTTTGAGTTTAACAATTTGAGATCTATATCTTGGAAGTATCAATATCTTGTACTGTGGGAGATCACTGGAGATCTTTTGAATCATCTGTATTGTGTGATTATTTTTTTGTACGTATGCAGCTTGTTCTTCCTCTACTCTGATTAGAATTGTTTTTTCCTTGTTTTTTCTTATCTTTGATCTTGCTGCATTCTTAACAATAATTGCCGCATCAATTGCCTTGTATGGTATGATGTCCTTTTGAGCAATCCCATATTTTGCAAATTCTTTTTTTGGTATGACCCATGGAATTAACAGCTTATCGACAAGCGGTATTGATAGTTTCATTACTGCTTCTGCATGCGGTGAATCACAAAATGCAACATGTCTGATTCCAAGGCCAAATGCCACTCGTGAGGCTTCTGGGGAACAAAAGCTTATGGCAAGATCTGGCTTGAATCTTTCTATGATTGTACCAAGATCTGTGCTTCTTTTTAGTGAGGCATCTAGTTTGCCGGGTTTGGTGGTTCCGCCATGTTTGCCTATTACTATCAACTTCATTTTCTTTAGTTTTGAAAGCTCGTTTACTTCGCGGTAGTTTCGAGTTGTACACAAGATAGAATTGTTCTTCCTCAACCGTTTGATCATTGGATCGAAAAACAAGATTTGCTTTGGTGTCAAAATATCAAACCAAATCTTCAAGACATCAAATCTGCTAAGTTTTGATACAATAAGTTTTTCTTAGTCTTGTGCCTAGCCCTATTGAATTGGCATCTGATAGAGTAGTAGTTTATGGTCTGAGTACTGAAGGCTACTCTATTGCATGTCAAATGGCAATAAATGGAGCTAATGTATTTATCATCGATGAGTCTTCTCAGTCCGCAATCTCACTCAAAGCAGAGATCGCAAAGACCTATCCTAATGTTTCTGCGCTAAAAGAAGACGAACCATTACTTGCAATGGAGCCAATCGACGTTGCAATATCAAAGGCGCAATACCTATTTTTTGCACCAAGAATAAGAAAGACTGGCCAGGAAACAAAAACCGAAGTTCACTCCAAATTCAAAGATGCTACATCATCACTCAAAAAGGGCAGCTCTGTCGTCTATACTCTACCTACTGGAATTGGCGGCAATGGCGAAAACATTTCGTTACTAGAACACGTGACTGGGCTTGAAGTAGGAAAATCAATTTCGTATTATTATTATCCACTTGGAGGGGGAAATCAACCACCCAAGGTAATAGGCTCGTTTAACAACAAATCAGATCCTGTTCTTACAAATCTTCTTACGAATTCTAAAAAAGAACTATCGCTTGTGGGAATCTCTTCATCAGAACATTTCCATGCAATAAACGTCCTCTCAAGATTCTCCACTTTATGCAGTGTTCTTGAAGTATGCAAGTTTGCACATGACGACACTACAAAAACAGACCTTCAGTCAGACGATTTTCAGAATCTGTTCCTAGATGATATGGTAAATGGACTCTATGATCTTCGCTCACTTGGTACTTCATTTGAAGGTGCAAACACATTGATGTATCTAATTAATGGAAGCCTCAAGGGAATAGATGGTTACATAAAAAGACTGATAGATGAAATTCGTGCAACTCTAAAGAAAAACGATCTAAAGGCAAGCAGAACAAAGATTGCACTATCATGGTCATTGGACCAATATGAAATGCGAGGAGACAAAATAGAGATGCTACAAAACCTCATCACTAAACTGCGTGACTATATTGGAGATGTGGAAGCATACGAGGATCCAAATCTGGATCTATTCCATAATGATAAAACAACAATTCTTGTCATATGTTCAAAAGCAGACTATGAAAATATGCGCAAAAGGAAAGACGATGATCTCATAATAATAAAAGCAAATCCACTATGTGAAATATCACACAAAGAATAAAACTAGAATAGAAAAATTCATTTATCATGTCAGAACAAAATGAAGATCAAATCACTTCTTCTGAAGAGCAACCACTAAACAATGAAATTGAGGAGCTAAAACAAAGCCTGACTAACTGTGAAGACAAACTCAAGCGATCTCTTGCTGATTACATCAATCTGGAGCGTAAGACCAAATCTGACATACAAAACGGTGTTGCAGAAAAACTAGACAAATTCATGATACAATTTCTAACAATATATGATGATCTAATGCGTGCAAAAGAAGTTCTAAAAAAGGAAAACCCGGAAGCGCAAGGCCTCGATGGAATTCTAAAAAACATTGATTCCCTCTTGGAAAGCTATGGCGTTAGACCAATTAGTGCACTAGGTGAGATATTTAACCCGAATTTGCATGAGGCAATTGCTATCATAAATGATGATTCTCTTGATGATAACACAATTACAAAGGAATTAAGGAAAGGATATATTTCTCATAGTAAGACACTTAGACCGACACTAGTCGAAATATCAAAAAAATCGCAATAAAATAATCAAATGGTGAAAAAATGGCAAAAATAATTGGAATAGATCTTGGAACAAGTAACTCTGCGGCATCTGTAATGATGGGAGGCAAGCCAACCTTGATTCCGGCCGCCGAGGGCACCTCAATTGGTGGAAAAGCATTTCCTTCTGTAGTTGCCTTTACAAAAGAAGGTCAATTACTTGTAGGCGAGCCAGCACGAAGACAGGCAGTCACAAATCCCGATAATACCATAATCGCAGCAAAAAGAAAGATGGGTTCTGATCATATCTTCAAAGTACAGGGCAAAGACTACAAACCACAACAAATCTCTGCATTTATTTTGCAAAAAATCAAAAAAGACTCCGAAGCGTTCTTGGGTGAACCAGTAACCAAAGCAGTAATCACGGTTCCTGCCTATTTTGATGACAACCAAAGACAGGCAACAAAGGACGCAGGAACAATTGCAGGCCTTGATGTTGTAAGAATTATCAATGAACCAACAGCAGCATCATTGGCATTTGGCCTAGACAAGGCAGGCCAAGAAATGAAGATCCTAGTTTTTGATCTTGGAGGCGGAACATTAGATGTCACAATAATGGAGATGGGAGGTGGCGTCTTTGAAGTACTGAGCACATCAGGAGACACACAGTTGGGAGGCACGGATATGGACAAAATCCTAATTGATCATGTTGTAAATGAATTCCGCAAAACAACTGGAATTGATCTGACCAAAGATAGTACCGCAATGACAAGAATTCGAGAGGCATCAGAAAAAGCAAAGATAGAGCTTTCCACAGTAATGGAGACTGACATTAACTTGCCATTTATCTCATATGATCAATCATCAGGCCCAAAAAATCTAGAGCTAAAACTAACTAGGGCAAAGATCGAGGAACTAATCAGACCAATTGTAGAGCGATGCAGAACCTCAATTGATAACGCATTACGTGATGCAAAACTTTCTACTGGAGATGTCTCAAAGATCGTACTGGTTGGTGGTCCTACACGAATTCCAATGGTTAAAAAATTTGTAGGCGACGTCATTGGCAAAACCCCAGAATCTGGTGTTGATCCAATGGAGGCAGTTGCAATGGGTGCTGCAATACAGGCAGGAATAATCGCAGGTGATGTTACCAGTGACATTGTATTGTTGGATGTAACTCCGTTAACCCTAGGAGTTGAAACACTAGGCGGTCTACGAGAACCACTAATTGAAAGAAACACAACAATTCCGACCTCAAAAACCAAGGTCTTTACAACGGCAGCAGACAATCAAACGGCAGTCACGATTCATGTAGTTCAAGGCGAGCGACCGATGGCAGCTGACAATGTATCACTTGGTAGCTTCAATCTCGCCGGAATTCCGCCAGCACCAAGAGGAATCCCTCAAATCGAGGTTAAGTTCGACATTGATGCGAATGGAATCATAAATGTCACAGCAAAAGATCTTGGCACGTCAAAAGAAGCAAAAATAACGATTCAGGCGGGGACAAAACTGTCCAAGGAGGAAATTGATAAACTAAAACAAGATGCAGAAAAGTTTGCCGAAGAGGACAAAAAGAAAAAAGAATCAGTAGACATCAAAAATGAGGCAGAAAGCTTTGTTTATACTACTGAAAAGCTTCTTACCCAAGACCTCAAAGACAAACTGACGCAAGAACAAGGAATAAAAATCTCCGAGTCTGTCAAAGAACTCAAAGAAGTCTTGGACAAAACCCCAGATGAAATCAAACCAAAGCTTGAGGCACTAAAAACTCTGGTAAATCAAATCACAACCGAATTATACAAAAATGTCCAGCAACCACCACAACCAGAACAACAGTCAGGCCCATCTGAACAAAACACGCAGAATCCAGGCTCTACAAACTAATTACTAATCAATCCATTACAATAAGAAATGTCTGCAAAACGAGACTATTATGAGGTATTGGGAGTATCCAAATCTGATTCCACAGATACAATAAAATCGCAATATCGTAAGATGGCGCTAAAATTTCATCCTGACAGAAACAAGTCTCCTGAGGCGGCAGAACACTTTAAGGAAATCTCGGAAGCCTATGCAGTACTTTCTGATTCTGAAAAGAAAAAACTCTATGACCAATATGGGCATGCTGGAGTCGACGGCAAATACTCTACAGAGGATATTTTCTCTGGGGCACGAGGAAACTTTGACGAAGTATTTTCTAATTTTGGTTCAGGCGGCTTTGATTCTATCTTTGAGTCGTTATTTGGAAGAAGTGGGGGATTTGGAGGATTTTCAAGACAGCGAGGCCAAGACCTTTTGCACGAAGTATCAGTATCTCTTGATGATGTATTTAGGGGCAAAAAGCTAGAAATCGACATCAAAAAAAATATTGACTGTAAGGACTGTAACGGCTCTGGTTGTGCACCAGGTACTAGTCCTGAGACATGCCCTACTTGCAAGGGGCAAGGCCAAGTCAGAATTACACGCAACATGGGATTTTCCACGTTTGTTACTGTTCAGCCGTGCTCAAAGTGTTATGGCGAAGGAAAATTCATCTCAAAACCTTGCTCTGGATGCAAGGGATCTGGAAAAATCCGCGGCACCAAACATCTTTCATTTGAACTTCCACCAGGAATTGACAACGGTGATTATGTAATATCCGGCGAGGGCGAATCAATACCACATGGCCAAAATGGCGACCTTGTAATTCGAGTCAGAGTTCAACCACATCCGCATTTCAAAAGGGATGGCGCAGAAATCTTCTATGATGCCAAGATCTCTATAGTCGATGCATGTCTAGGCAGAACAATCGAAGTACCTACACTAGAAAAGCCAGAAAAAGTCAAAGTAGATGAAGGAACACAGCCAAACACAATTACAAAACTAAAGGGCAAAGGCCTCCCATACATGAATTCTAGGGGAAGAGGTGATCAGTATGTAAGACTGGTCATAGACATACCGACAAAACTGAACAAGCAGCAAAAGGAATTGCTGGAAAAACTCGGTAAAACCTTCGAATAATCTACTTACTGATCTTTTTTATTGATATTTGGTGGCCATTTCTAAAGTGTGATGTGTGAGTTGATTTTAGCAACTCGGCAATCTTAGCATCAGAAAAATACCTGATGTTATAGCGCCCTAGTATTTTTTTGCAGTTATTGCAGTATATTTCCTTGAATTCCAATTGTACATATCCTGCTGTACTACTAATAAATGACTTTTATTTTGGAAGCAAAAACCACTGTTTGCGGGAGTCGCCAAGCCCGGTCAAAGGCGTAAGGTTCAGATCCTTATCTCCTAGGAGTTCGTGGGTTCAAATCCCACCTCCCGCATAAATTACAATAAAAAACCAAAATTATGAACAACTTTAAACCATAGTTAGTTCTAATGTTTACCAATGGGAAAAATCGTTAAAGTCGGCGGCAGGGGAACATCACGTAGAGTTGCAGAAGCTGACGATGAAAAATGGGCTGGCGAAAAGTTCAGAGAATACCAGAAAAAAATGAAAGAAAAAGCAGCGGACGAATATGTTGTGTCTGGCCGTGGTACAGGCAAAAGAAAACTCGGTGATACTCCAGAAAATGCTAAACCTTCTACAAAGGGTCGCTATGTTTCAACGGGTAGAGGAACAGGAAGAAAAAAATTAGAATAAACTAATTTTCCTATTTTTCTAATATTTTCGTAATTTTTGACTCTAGGGATATGCTTATTTTTTCGCCTGAAACTTTACCGCGAAGCGATTTCATTGCAATTCCCATTAGCATGCCTGCAGAACGAGTGCCTTGTTTTTGTATTATGCTGATATTATTCTGAACCAACTCGTCGAGGAATTTTTCTAGTTTCATTTCGTCAAAGGAAGATTGGTCCTGTACAAATTCATCCGGCGACTTTATTTTGTCCGACATTATATTCTCAAAGATAATCTCGACTGACTCTTTTGCAATTTTGTCATCTGACAATAACTCAAATGTTCTTGCAATGTGTTCTGGCTTGAGAAGCATCTCGTCTAGTCCTTGTCTTTGCAGATTAGTTATAGTAGAGCACAAGGCTGATGCAACGAAATTTGGATTCTGATATTTTGTGCAAACTGACTCGAACAACTCCAAATAATCAGAATCAAAGATTTGTTCTGCTAACTGCAAGTTTAGTCTGTATTTTTTTTGTAGTTCTATTATTGTTTCATCCCAAGATTTTGGAATATTTTTTTGCGCAAATTCAAGTTCTTGTTTGCTTACTAGTATTGGAGGAATGTCTGTTTCCGGATACATTCGTGATGAACCAGGCCTCGGCCTCAAAAATACCGTCTCACCAGTATTTGTTGCAGCACGGGTTTCTGCAGGAACCCCATTTTTTGCAGCTTTAATTCTGTTAATCACTGCATCTAGCGCAAACTCTAGCTTGTCTTTTGGACCTGCAACTATGAAAAATCCATCATTTTTTTCTAACTTTAGTAGTGCACGCAATTTGTCAACATAGTCTTGTTCTATGCCATAATTTGGCAGCTCATCAGAATGAAAAATACCACCAATTCCAAAAAACCGTACCTGTTGCCCAAGCTCTTTTCCTAGTCGTACTCCCGCATATGGTTCATATCCAAACATGCCAGCAAAATTTTTGATTCCTAGTGATTTGATGGTGTAACCATCCTTGATTGATTTCTGAATTATCTTTGATTTACAATCTGCAAAAAATGCCGTAACATCAACACTCTGTTCCCTTGATATGGAGCCATGATCGATTTTTTCCAGTTTGTGTGCTATTAGCTGTAATCCATGCTGTCGACTTGCCTCATACAAAATCACTTTTTCAAGCTGGTCTAGCTGTTGGACTCCCTTCACCTCTACAATTCCACCACCAGAAACTGAGACATTTACGTCCTGCCTGATTGATCCTATTCCACGATTCACTCTGCGAGTCACTCTGAGCAGTCTTCCAAGCGTCAGTGCGATTTTTTTTACAAATGCCGGATTACCTTCGACTGGCTCTAGTGCAATTTCTAAAAGTGGTACTCCAAGTCTGTCAACTGCATATTCTCGTGTGCTATCTGTATCTTTGAGCAGTTTTGCAGCATCCTCTTCAAGGCAAATTGTCTGGACACCAACATCTTGACCGTCTACCCTAATGTGTCCTCCCTGTGATACCAGCATGGTTCTCTGAAATCCTGACGTATTAGAACCATCGATTACTATTTTTCTCATAACATAACTTTCATCAAAAATATCCGAACCTAGTGCAGAGGCAATGATCAACGCAGTGTCTTTTGCGTCCTGGTCCGGCTTGTGAGGTGGCTCGTCGTCATATTCCACAAGACAACTACTCTGTGGATTTGCAAAATATTGGATTTGTTTTGATTTTGATGATTCAAAGAGCGCCGCTGGGTCGTATTTACCGAGCTCGCTTTTTGCCAGCCTCAATTTTCTTGTAAACTGGACTGGATATTCATCTAGTTCTAGCTGTTTGCAGCCACAAAACAACTTTTTATTGGTGGCTAACTGCTGATGTATCTCAAGGCCTACCTTTAAGCCAATTTTGTCTATTTGAGGCTCCACGCAAAACCTACCTCTGATTGCCTTAAATCTTATTCTCTAAATTCAGATGCAATATTTTTTAACATAATATTTTTGATGTTTTTAGCATCTGTGCCTAATACCCACATTGCTTTTACAAGTGCAATCTCAGAAATCGTATCAGACAAAGGTATCACGCCAAAATGCATCAAATCTCTTCCACTCTCATAGATTGCCATGTTTACTTGACCGTCCAAGCACTGCGATACCATTCCCACAAAGATGTCTTTTTGTTTTGCTTTTTTAATCACATCGTACATTGTTCTGCCAACATGCCCAAGACCAGTCCCCTCAAAAATTATTGCTTTGTATCCCTGGTCTAGTAAATTCTCAACTAGTTTTGGATCGTATCCTGGATGATACTTTACCAGCGCCACTTTGGAGTCTAGTCCTATTTTTGGAGTATAGTTTTTTTGGGTGTAGTACTGTCCAGTAAAGTTCTGAATTACCGAATCACTAGATACAACAAAAGCAGGCTTGGCACCGACCGTCTCAAAGGCACTTCTCCTACTAGTATGGTTTTTTCGTACGCGTGTTCCAAGATGACACGCAATGTCGTTATCGTTTTCAGAATTGTGCATTGCAACAAAGACGCCACTCACGCCAGATTTTACGATGAACTTTGTAGCTCCAATTAGGTTTAGTGCGGCATCAGATGAAGGCCTATCTGATGATCTCTGAGAGCCGACCAATACAATTGGCTTTGGAAAACCAGCCAGTGCAAATGACAAAAATGCTGCAGTGTACTGCATTGTATCAGTTCCATGCGCAACTAGGATTCCTTTATACTCGGAATTTGCAAGCGAGTCGAGCTTTTGCGCAATTTTTACCCAGTGTTCTGGTGTTATGTTTTCTGAATATTCAGAAAACAACACTTCGGCATCAATATTTGCAATTTCTGCCAGTTCTGGCACGGATGCATTTAGCTCTTGCGCAGTGAGTGCTGGTGTAACACTGCCGGTTCTATAGTCAATTCTACTTGCAATTGTTCCACCAGTGGATAACAACAAAATTTTTGGTAATGCAGAATTATATTTTATGGTGTTATCATTTTCCAAAGCAGAGGAACTGTTGGACAGAAATTCGATTTTTTTTATCTTTTCTAGACCTAGGCCCACATTGTAACCGCTCTTGAATTTTACAACAATGTGGGAGTCATCACTGTGCTCATATCTCGGCATTATTGTAGCAGTCTGCTCAAAATCAGTTGTAATTTTGATAGTGTCTCCTACTTTGACTTTGTTTTGCTTTAGGAATTCTAGGGCCCTGCCATTGTAGCCTCTGTATTCTGACATTTACGAAAAACTAAGTCTTGTTGTTATTTTAGTTATCTATAGTAAGGCACTGCTATCTTTTGGCCAATCTTGAGGTCTTTTTGGGTCTTTACCTTTTTGACTGCTTCCTCAAAGTGTCTCATAGTTACTTTGGCGTCAGTTGATGCCTTTTCTAGCTCTTCCTTTGTTGGGTTCTTGTCTAGATACTCGTGAATTACAATGGACACTGCTGTGTTTGCAATTGCAGCTACGTCCGCTCCACTCATTCCATCTGTGAGATCTGCAATCTTGTCCAAATTGACGTAGTCAAGTTGATTTTTGTCAGATACTGCAGGAATGCTTTTTGCTGTGATTTCCAAGATCTGTCGTCTGCTGTCCTTGTCTGGCATTGGGATTTGTATGATTTTGTCAAATCGTCCAGGCCTTAGTAGTGCTGGATCTATCATGTCTGCTCTGTTAGTTGCTGCAAGAACAATTACTCCGTGCATGTTTTCCATTCCGTCCAGTTCTGTTAGGAGCTGACTTACTACTCGCTCAGTTACTGCTGTTTCAGCACCCGCTCCTCTAATTGGTGCAATAGAATCAATTTCATCGAAAAATACAACACATGGTGATGCCTGTCTTGCACGTCGGAATATCTCTCTGATTCCTCGCTCTGATTCTCCAACCCATTTTGATAACAATTCTGGTCCTCTCACTGAGACAAAGTTTGCCTCACTTTCAGTTGCAACTGCCTTTGCTAACAATGTCTTTCCGACACCACTCGCTCCATGCAATAGGATTCCTCTTGGCATTCTATGGCCCAGCTTGTCATATAGTGCCGGATGCTTCATTGGCCACTCTACTGCTTCTTGGAGTTGCTGCTTTACTTCCTTTAGTCCACCAATGTCGTCCCATTTTACATCTGGGTTCTCAATGAAAACTTCTCTCATTCCTGAGGGGGTTACCTCAATGAGTGCCTTTTGGAAATCATCGTTATTCACAATAAGCTTGTCTAGCGTTTCTGGAGGTAGTTTTTCATCTTCCATGTTTAGCTCCGGTAATAGTCTTCGAAGGCATTTCATTGCTGCTTCCTTGCAAAGATATTCCAAATCTGCGCCTACATAGCCATGACTAACTGATGCAATTTTATCTATATTGACATAACCCACATCGTTTTCTTCTGTGATAAGTGGCATGTTTCTTGTGTGGATATTTAGAATGTCTTTTCGGCCTTTCTTGTCTGGCACCTTGATTTCGATTTCTCTATCAAATCTGCCTGGTCTTCTCAGTGCTGGATCAATTGCGTTTGGTCTGTTTGTTGCGGCAATTACAATTACCTTGCCCCTTGCCTCCAATCCGTCCATTAGTGATAGCATTTGTGATACGACACGTCGCTCTACCTCACCAGTTACCTCTTCTCTTTTTGGCGCAATAGAGTCGATTTCGTCTACGAAAATTATTGATGGTGATTTTTCTCTGGCTTCCTTGAATATTTCTCTGAGTCTTGCCTCGCTTTCACCATAAAACTTGCTCATTATTTCTGGGCCTGAAATGCTGATAAAGTGAGCATTACTCTCATTGGCAACTGCCTTTGCTAGCAAAGTCTTTCCAGTTCCTGGTGGACCATACAACAAAACTCCTTTTGGTGCTTCGACTCCGAGTTTTTCAAATATCTCTGGGTGTCGTAGCGGCAACTCGATCATTTCACGGACCTTTTTGATTTCATCAGTTAGTCCGCCAATGTCTTCGTATGTTACCTGTGGTACACCGCGAAGTGTTTCTCCTTTTTCTGCAATGTGAAAAACTGTTTTCTGTGTAACCAGTACAGCATCAGCTGCGGGAGTAACACCAATTATCTGAAATGTCAATCGTCCTCCAAAGTATGGCACCATTACGTTGTCGCCTTTGATTAGTGGAACACTTTCTAATGCGTCTGCCAAATATCTCTCATCAATTGGGGGGATTGCCTCTAGTGGTGCAACTACGACTTTTTCGGCAGCCACTGCCTTTATCTTGCGAACTGTAATGGTATCGCCAATTGCAATGCCTGCGTTGTTTCTACCTAGGCCGTCAATTCGGATAATTCCCTTACCTTCATCTGATGGGTATAGTGGAAGGCATTTTGCAACGGTTCTTCTTTTTCCTTTAATTTCAATGACATCACCAGTTGAGGCATTTAATGTGTCCATAGAATCATAGTCGATTCTTGCCACCCCACGTCCAACATCTCGTGTGTATGCTTCAAGAACTTTGAGAGAAAGGGCGCTCTGGCTCATACTTCTATCATCTCAGCGTATTTTTTATATCTTTGGCGTTTTTTCTCCACATAAAACAAAGCTTAAAATCCAAAGTCTCAACCATCACCAAAAATGGGTAAGCGACCATTAGTTAGAAGACGTGGCCGGGGAGGCATGCAATTCAGAGCAGCCGCAACTAGCAAGATTTCACCAGCAAAATACCCATATTTTGACTTGGCAGAAGATCACACAGGCACAGTAGTCGATCTGGTCCATGAGAGCGGCCGGGACACACCGCTTGCACGAGTCCGCTTTGAAAATGGATCCGTTTCCATGATTCCTGCAGTTCTCGGAACAACCATTGGCAGCACTATCAAATTTGGATTAAACGCAGATCTTAAGCAAGGAAACGTAATTAGCATTCAAAACATTCCAGACGGAACCGTCGTGTGCAACGTTGAAAAGCACTTTGGCGACGGTGGAGCAATTGCAAAGAGCGCAGGCGGCTCTGCAACCGTATTCTCGCATGGTACGGACGGTGTTATCTTAAAACTACCGTCTGGAGCATTTACAACACTAAACCCAAAGAATCGCGCCATGATTGGAGTACTGGCAGGAGGAGGAGCTGGAGACAGACCATTCCTTAATGCAGGAAACAAATGGAGAAGATACAGATCAAAGGGCCACAAATATCCAATAGTCAGGGGTGTAGCTCAAGCAGCATATGTCCATCCACACGGAGGAGGACGACACCAACACATGGGTGGTGGAGGAACAGTCGCAAGAGATGCACCGCCAGGAGCAAAAGTAGGAAGCATCGCGGCAAGAAAGACTGGACGATCTCGAGTCAAAGAAAGAGCATAATCCAATTTTTCTGCACCCTAAAATTGATTAAGATCAAGACAAGATCAATTCCTAATTGGCAAAACAACGCGTTCATCTTCTCATAAAGGGTAAAGTACAGGGCGTTTTTTTTCGCCAGGCAATGAAAGTGACTGCAAAAAAGAATAACACTACAGGCTGGGTTAGAAACCTCAAAGATGGCCGAGTCGAGGCAGTAATCGAAGGCGAAGATCTTGATGTCAGTAATGTGGTGGAGTGGTGCCACGCAGGTCCTGCAAACGCACGAGTAGAAGACGTAGAAATACGAAATGAAAAATTCAAAGGCGAATTTGCCAAGTTTGAAGTATTGTACTAGCGTATGGTGTTATATGCATCAGAAATTGTAGCCTTGAGTGCATCCAATTCCTGTTCGTTTGTTATTGTTTTGATCTGAAACGGTTCTTTTCGGTCTCGCTGTATCTTGACAATTATGGAGTTTCCCTCTGGTTCGAGGTCCACAAACCACCTAAATGAAAGCGATTTTCCAAACACTATTCTGTGTGCACGGACGTCTTCTACTACATTATTCCCAAGCGAAAGACAATATTCCCTTAATGACCCAAACATGGAAAGTGCCGATTTTGGTATCTGTTTTTTAAAGTCTTCGTAGTTTCTTTTTGGCCCCAAAAACAATCCATCCATATTTATGAACTGATATAATACTAAATAATTCAAGTGGTAGTAGATCTGCCAGTTCCGATCCAGACAAGTAACCCCATCTCAAGATGTACAAGATCCGCCACGTTGACGAAGTAGCGTGAATACTTTGCCTTAGGATTGCTCCCTCCCGGACCTCATCCATTTCGGCAATTCGACACTAAGATTACTCCTTCGAGCAATCACGTGCCTGTATCCACCCGCTTCGGCGTGATTTCATTTCAGTACATCAAGCGGGAATTATCCATCTGGAAGTTTATCCAGCAGTTACTGACCTCTGCATAGAGCCGGTTTCAGAAAAGGGCACGGCTAGCGCCCCGATCCTACCTACTACCGAATATAGTTACGACGTAATGTTATATGTGCATTAAGGTTTTTCGCGCAGATCTATGATCATCTTGCACACAGAACAAACCTTACCAGTGCACTCTGCGCCGCAATTTGCACATTTGATCTTTTCTTTATAATTGACATCCTTCATGGTTTGCGATATTTTTAGAACAGATCGGTACATGTTGTTCTTTATTCCAGAGTGATGGTTCTCTAATTTGTTCAAAAACTCGCGAATCTCTGTCCGAATTCCCTCATTCATGTGGGGACACGGCTCGGTTTGGAATGGCAAATCATTTGTGAATGCATAAAAGACGATTTCTGACTCGTAAATCTCACAAAATGGCTTTATTTTTCGGAGGGTGTTATCGGAGGTGTCTGGATCCATCCAGCCAATTTTGTTAGTGTCTCCAGATAATGTGTTTATGACAAATGTCTGGAGTGTGTCGTCTAGGTTGTGACCCGTCGCAATAATGTCTGCCCCAATTTGCTTTGCTGCATGATCCATTGCACGCCTTCTAAATGTACCACAAATGGAGCACGATGACAATCTGTCGTCTTCATTTTGTTTTAGTGATTCATCCAATGTTAAACCAAACAAGTCCTTGTATGGGTATATGGTGTGTTCTACTCCGAGCCTTGCACAAAAATCCCTTACTATGTCCAGTGCCTCATCGCGATATCCTGGAATCCCTTCATCTATTGTCACCGCATGAATTCTAAAATTGTGATTTTTTGCCATCTTTGACAATACGTGCAACAATGCAAGTGAATCCTTTCCTCCAGAGACTGCCACACAAACCAATTCGCCGTTTTGGATCATGTTGTATTTTGAAATGGTTTTCGCAGTTTTACGCAATATGGAATTTGAAAAGCATTCAGAACATAGGCTCTCGCCAGAATATTTCCTAGAATAGGCTGCAGTGTTTTGACATCTGTCGCATTTCATGGCTTTGGTGCCAGTAGCCCAAATTTAACGATAATTGCCCTAGATTGTAAACCAGCCTGATTTTAGATATGATAACGCAATGTTTAGGCCAAACAGGGTAAAGGTAAAGCCATAGATTGCCCACATTGTGCGATTTACCATTGAATCTGAAAGCTTTTTGTCAATTATGCTGTGGATGAACTTGCCCCCATCAAGGATTGGTAATGGAAGCATGTTGATTATTCCTATGAAAAATGAGATCATCCATAGCCACAGCAAAAACATTGACAGCTCAGGACTCTTCCATTCTATGAAATTGTAGACTGGCTTGTATGATATGGAATTATCGCGTGTTATCCCAATTAGGCCCTTGGTGGGATCATCAGGAGAAGGCATTATCTCTACTTGGTGATCAATGCTGACTCCGTCTCGAAATACTGTGACCTTGGCAATTTCTCCTGGTAGAAGCTTCACCTTGGCAAAATCAATCGGTGTTATAACCGAAATTCCATTAATCGATGTTATGACATCATTGATTTGTAATCCTGCCTTTTCTGCGCCTCCACCAGGCATTATGCTCAGTATGTTCACTCCTTGCGGGGTCTCATAGAATGTACTTCGTATTGGCTCTGGCACAACGATTGCAAAGAACGGGTTTGTCAGTAAAATGGCGCCAAGCACAAGTGCAAATATGACATTTGAAGTAGCACCTGCACCTATTACTCGGAGCTTTGAGATTTTTTTTGCCTTGTTGAATTCTTCATCGTCCGGCTCTACAAATCCGGCAAACATTGCAATGAATATGGCAAATCCTCCTGTTTTGATTCGGATCTTTTCCAGAGTTGCAACTATGCCATGAGCCCCTTCATGTATTACAAGTACAATTGGAATGGACAACAGAAAATACAAAATTGCAGAAGATGACGTCAATGTAACACCTGGAATCAAAACAGTCAACTCTGAGAACTCTTCCGGCCTGTCAAAGAATTTAGTAACATTGTCTATCAAAAACCAAAACCCAAAGCCCATCATAATAAAGCCCGCAATCACGCTTACATCGGCAAAGACGCGTATGCCTCGCCTGGTTCTACCAAGCATCTTGGTCAGTGCTACCTGAACTTGGGTGTTCTTGTATACGAGGCTGTACGGCTTTATCTCAAATCCGTACCTTTCCAGCTTGAGTGCTTTGGTTACCCCAAGTATGATTACCCAAGCCATTAAAACATAGATTATGGCGTTCTGCGATAAAAAATCCAAGTTCAAATTAATTGCTACTTTTTTTAATGACGCCCATTTATCGTTTGCTATGAAAGGAGTAGTGATTTTATCCACATATCCGAATAAAAAATCAATTCAAAAAATAGCAAACAAGCTTGTACGGTCAAGACTTGCAGCGTGCGTAAACATGACTAGAATATCTTCGGTATATACCTGGCAAGGCAAAATAGAAAACACAGACGAAGTATTGGCAGTATTCAAAACAACACAAAAAAACAAGTCAAAACTAAAAGCACAGATCAAGCTTACACATCCATACAAAGTACCGGAAATTGCCGAAATAACAATAAAAGATCTAAACAAACCATATCTACAATGGCTTATTGACTCTACTGGCTAGACATCCACTGCAAATCTGAGAAGGGATACAATTCCGCCAAGGCCTGATACTTGGAGGCCGATATCGGTTGACGCATCCAATGCGTAAACTTTGACTCCCTTGGATTCAACATCGTTTAGGAACTGTATTATTTGCTCTTCATCATGAGTCTGGATTATCTTTTCTGAAAAAACAAGTGATTCTACTGCCCCAAGGTCGTTTGCCTTTTTTGTCTCCTCAAAACCCATGGTGAATTTTCTACTCTTGTTGTTCGCCCTAATCATTACTTCTTCTAGTATGGCTGACACCTTGGCAAGCTTACTCTGACCCAGTATCTGCTGCATTGCCCGGGACTTGGTAAACGTGTAAATTCCATCTTCCCCACCAGAATCGATTCCGTCAACTGTCTCTATTTTGTGGGCCTTTGAGATGGGGCTTTTTGCTAAATAATTGGCAAACTGTCTTTTTGTCTCGCCAGGTCCAAAAATGACTAGACTGTAGTTTTCCCTGAGTACCGTGTTTAGTGCTTTTGCAACATTTTCAAAAAATGTCTGAATATTAAAATTAGTTTTGTACTGCTTTCCGCTAGAGCCTGAGTACATATTTTGCATTAATTCCAGATGAGTTCCCTTTAGCTTGCCTATTCCACAGTCACCCTTGTCAATTGCAACCAAGACAAACCCAAGACTTTCGTCTTTTGTCTTGATCAATTTCAGCTCAATTGACTGCCATTTCTTTTTTACAACGTTAAATGAATCCCCAATTCTTACCAGAATTGAATGGTGCAGTCCTTTTGATACTGCCTCATTTGTTGACTCTGTAATGGTGCCGTGGATTCGCAGTTTGTCAAATACTGCATCAAGCGCTATTTTTTCAACCTCCAGTGCTATGCGAATCCTGATTCGCTCACCCCTGTCAGGCCTGGAGAAATCCTTGTCCTGTTTTATTACACGCGTTGTATCTGAGATTATGGTGTCCTGATTTTTTATAATTCTGCGCAATACCAGCAAATCATCCGGCTCTTCGACTAAAAATGATACAGTATTGTCGTCGATGATTTTTGTAATCATGGAATGGTATTGTGTAAAGTGATATTATACAGTACTGGTACTTTGCATATTTTTCTTTTTCAGATAATTATCAACCCAGTCTGGCGTAATTACACCACCTTCTGCCAAATTGACAAGCGAATTAGATGATGCCTCACCAGTCACTTTGCCGCCCCTTCTTCTAAGCTGCCTCCACTTTAGTGTTGTATTGCCGCTCTTTGAGTTGTAAATTATACCCAAGACGTCTCGTGCGTTTACAAACGTAATGTCACGAATTTTCTTTAGTGTTACCTTGTCTGCCGCCTCTACGTAAATGGAACCCAGTGATTCCTCTCGCTCTGGAAATACCTCTGGGTCTTCAAGATAGCTTCGGGGCATGTATGAGCTGCATGTACTTGCTACGATGAATCGTCTAAAGCTTTCAAGTGAGGCTGGAGCGTCGATTGCAACCATTTTCTTTAGCACTGGCATTGCGCCTTATCAAGCTTCTTTTAAAAATCCCTCTCTACTATATTGTACGTAGGCGTTGATGACCTTATCCCATTGATTCTAAAAATGATATAGATCTTGAGTTCTGAGCCTGCATTTTTGCTAAAAGATTTAATTCAAAATTTGTTTTCCAAGAATAATGAAATTCCTAACAGAATATCTGACATTTAACACAAAAAAACGACTAGAATTTGTACATATTACACCACAGGTGCGTCAACTAGTCAAAAAAAGCGGAATCAAGGAGGGCCTGTGTCTTGTCAACGCAATGCATATTTCTGCAAGTGTTTTCATCAACGACAACGAGTCTGGTCTTCACAAAGACTATGCAAATTGGCTGGAAAAACTGGCACCACACGAACCAATAAACCAATATCAACACAATGACACCGGGGAAGACAATGCAGATGCACACCTTAAGCGACAAATCATGGGGCGCGAAGTCATAATAGCAATAACCGACGGCGAACTGGACTTTGGACCTTGGGAGCAAATCTTTTACGGAGAATTTGATGGGATGCGACCAAAGCGAGTTCTAGTCAAAATTATTGGGGAATGATTATCCGAAATCTACATCTCGCTTTTGACTAGCGCTTTCATTTTTGCGAGATGCGAATCGAAATTCATCATCGTGGTTTTGCGGGCCATGTGTACAATTTACACAACCTACCTTGAATCCATATTTGTCTTTGACATATGTCTCGCATCCGCAAAAGCATGCCATGCTAGAAATTCTATATTCTATGATATAACCTTACGCAGAACAACAAGAGCCTGGTGGAATAGCGTGTCCGTGCGGACACTTGCGTGGATGCTTTAGCATTGTGCATAATGCGTCTGTGAATTGTTTATTCATGTGGTGTTCTATTCCACAAACCATCTCCTCATCAATTTTGACCTTTAACGCGCTATCCATTAGGACCTCAAGCAGTCTACTATTTCGCATCATACTAGAACCCACCTTTTCGCCTCCCTCTGTCAGAGATACGCCTGCCTTGCTGTAATTTACCAAGTTTTGCTCGTTTAGCTTTTTTAGCATCTGGACTACGCTTGGCTGCCTGACATTTAGCATCTTGGCAATTGTACTGATCTTGACTGGCTCGTTTCTCTCCTTGATGTGCCAGATTGCTTTTAGGTACATTTCAACATGTTCTGCCTCGGCAGTTCCGACGAACAGTATCTCATCATTTGTCGAATCCATTATGATACACCCTTTGCATCTTTGAGCAAATATTCAAAGTATTCCCTTGCAAAGACAGCCAAACCTGCATGGTCTGCCCAAATGGCTACTGCCTCTCCTTCTGAGGCATCGTTGATTGGACCAAGCAAAATCACCACATAGCGCTTGTCCGAAATTATTCCTCCCCCAAACAGACCTTTTTTGACCTTGACTGTGGATACTCTGGCCAAAGCCTTGAGCGACTCCCTGTCCATCTCATCTGACATCAATATTGTAATTACAACACCTTTGTCATGTAGCTGGCGCAATTTCGGCAATGCCTGCTTTACTAACATCTCGTTTGCCTTTGGCAGGGCGATCAATACCTCATTTCTGCAAGAATCAACCATCTCTAGGATTTTCGATGCAATATTCATTATGCCTGATAAAACCCAGATGTCAGGCCTCTCACTTACGCCGCTTTTTTCGTATAATGGCACCAGTTCCCGCAAAACAATATTCTCATTTTCCTTAAAATCAGATTCTATCTTTTGCTTTGTTGCCTCTAGCGCAGTTGCCGGGGATTTTGAAAAATATTTTGTGGGTCTGGAATCGTCAGAGCCGATCCAGCCTTTTTCCTCAAGCGATCCGAGTACCTCATAAATCTTGGAATATGGCACGCCTGACTTTTGGCTCAGATCAGACGCGGTAAGCTCACCCCCTTTTAGTAAAGAAGAATATGTCCTGATCTCATAGCTTGTCAGGCCGATCTTTTCAAGCGACTTACGTGTGTTATCCGAAATGTTCATCAGATCTAATGCGTAGTTTTTCAGTATTTAAACACAGAACCGATCAATCTACCAAATACCACGGGGCAGGGTGGGAAATACATTAAATATCAATTCGAAAAACTGCAACTAGTACATGTCGCTAATTCAGCTCTCAAGAAACTCGACAAAGACGCTTGGAAAGAAATCCACAATCAGATTCACCCAGAGCATCTGCCCTGACTGTAACATGATTTTGGATGCAGAGGTCTTTGAGCGGGACGGACGCGTCTTTATGAGCAAAACATGCCCAACACACGGTGAATGTGAAGAATTGTACTTTGGCTCTTATGAAATGTACAAAAAGTTCAGCACCTATTGGGCTGACGGCAAGGGCGCACATGCACCAAACGTAATGATTGAGAAATGTTCATGTCCAAATAATTGCGGTTTATGTTCTAATCACCTATCACATAGTGGTCTTGCAAACATGATTGTAACCAACAGGTGTGACCTGACATGCTGGTACTGCTTCTTTTACGTAAAGAAGGGCCTTGAAGGTGCATACATGTACGAACCATCACATGATCAAGTTCGTGCAATGATGAAAACCCTCAAAGCAGAGCGACCAATTCCAGGAAACTCTATTCAGATTACTGGTGGAGAACCGATGCTACGAGATGATATTACCGATTTAATCAAAATTATGAAGCAAGAAGGTGTTGATCATGTACAGATGAACACAAACGGAATCAGACATGCACTAGACCCAGAGGCAGCAAGAGAAGTAAGACTAGCAGGATGCAACAATTTGTATCTGAGCTTCGATGGCGTCACTGCAAGAACAAATCCAAAGAACCACTGGGAGATCCCATTTGCATTAGATAGTTGCAGAAAGACTGGTACAACAGTTGTTTTTGTTCCAACAGTTATCAAATCAATTAACGACCATGAACTAGGCGGCATCATTAGATACGCTCAAAAGAACATGGATGTAGTTCACGCAGTAAACTTCCAACCAGTATCACTTACTGGCAGAATGGGCAAAGCAGAGCGTGAAAAATACAGAATCACAATTCCTGATTGCATACAGAGAATCGAAGAGCAGACAAATGGCGAAGTTACAGTTGATGACTGGTTCCCAGTCCCAAGCTGCATGCCACTGACCAATGTCATTGAGGCATTCTCTAGCAAACCAAAATACGAATTATCAATTCATTTTGCATGTGGTGCAGGCACCTATGTCTTTGAAGATGCAGAGACCAAAAAGTTTGTTCCACTGCCAAGATTTGCAGACATTCAGGGTATGTTGGAATTATTCGAAGATAAAGCAGAGGAAATTCGTTCTGGCAAAAACAAGTACTTTACAATGTTAGAAGTAGTAAGAAAACTTTCAAGTTTTGTTGACAAGAAAAAACAGCCAGCAGGTCTAGACTTGGCAAAGATGTTTGGTAATATCCTAATGAAGAGATCATTTGATGCAGTTGGCTCTTGGCATGTCAAGGGATTATTCCTAGGCATGATGCATTTCCAGGACAAATACAACGAGGACTTGGAAAGACTGCAAAGATGTGATATTCACTATTTGACTCCAGATCTTAGAATCATTCCGTTCTGTGCATTCAATGTCATTCCAGAATGGTACAGAGACAGAATCCAAAAGAAATATTCCATTACTGTAGAAGAATGGGAGCAAAGAGAGGGTGTCAAACTAGAAGATGGTCTGTATAGAGGCCTTATGAGAAGAGGAAAAGGCGATGAGCTTGCAGCTGGTTGTGCAAAAAGCCAGATGATGCATGAAGC